>NZ_DICZ01000014.1:0-67832 GCF_002417895.1 Lactobacillus sp. UBA5813 | reverse complement strand
GCTGTTTCTACTGTTTCAGCTGACGCTACTACTGGTAGTAACTATACTGAAATTAACTTAGGTTCTACTACTAATGTTGCTGAGAACCCAGATGTAGATGTTACTCCAAGCCTTACTTTAATTGGTAAGAACGGTAACATTCCTGGTAGCCTTACGGGTACTATTTCAGCAAGCTTTGGTGGCAACACCTACACTGCTAACTTGTCAAGCGCAAACGGCAACAAGGATGTAACTATTTTTGATGGTGCTAAAGGTGTTAAAGCTGCTGATGTCGTATCTGGTAGTACGTACAACATCGCTATCCGTAATGTTGGTTTTAACTTTGGTACAGCTAACGCAAACAAGAAAGTTACTATTACTTCATCAAACAGTAAAGTTACATTTGTTGCAGGTAAAAACAATAAAAATATTCAAGTTTCTAATGGTGGTAAGACTGCTACTGCTACGACTGACGTAAACGGTACTGTTAGTGGCTTGACTCTTCACTACTTTGGTGTAACTGCATTTGACCCAACTTACACTAATGATGTTGTATTCTACGACACTACTACTGGTGAAAAGGCAACTACTGGTACTGCTACTGTTTATGCAGGCTCCAACGGTCAACTTAATACATCAGATGTATCTAAAGCTGTCATGGGCGGCAAATTTGTTGCTGTTCAACCTACTACAAGCAACCCATTTAATACTCTTCAGCTTGACACCACAGCTGATGACATTGCTTCACAATTAAAGGCTGAAGGCATTTCAGTTGATGCTAACAACAACTTCACTGCACCTCACACATTTACTGTTACCCTTAAGGCAACTTCATCTCTTAACGGTAAAAGTGCAACTTTGCCTGTAACTGTAACTGTTGCTAACGTTCCAGAAGCTACTGAACCTAGCGTATCTAAGACTGTTATGCACGCAGCTTACTACTACGACAAGAACGGCTCACGTGTAGGTACTGACGTGGTTCCAACTTACAGCTCAGTAAACTTGGTATCTGACTCTTCAGCTTCAAACGGCTTGAAGACTTACACTATCAACGGCAATAGCTACTACAAGATTGCTAACGAAGACAAGTACATTGCTGCAGGTAACGTTACTGGTACTTCACGTACTTTGAAGCACAACGCATACGTTTACAAGACTTCAAAGAAGCGTGCTAACAAGGTAACCTTGAAGAAGGGTTCATCAGTAACTACTTACGGTTCACCAGTTAAGTTAGCTAACGGCAAGCTTTACTACAGAATTGGTCAAACCCAATACGTAAAGAAGGCAAACTTCTAATAAGTAGTTAGCAAACGCTAATTAATAAAAAAGGTCGAAGTGAAAGCTTCGGCTTTTTTTGTATCTAATTTTTTATTTAAAAAAACTATAGATATCTCCACCACTATCTGATATTCTGAAATGCTCGGTAATTTTACCGAGAATACATTTTAATGAGTTATATGAATGAACGGTAAAATACATAAGTACCGCGATTTAAGTGTGGAAAATATCAAAAAAATGTACAAGAATGACGCGGAGTTCAGAAGACTGTTCGCCGTCAACAACAAGTATATAGTTAGAATTCGTTCGACTATCGCTATCTTCGATTTTAGCACCGAACCAATCGCTTTTAAATATCGGACCGTCATCCTTGATAATGTAACGTTACTGTTTGATGAAGCAATAGTAACTTCCTTGTTTGCGTTAGCTGAGCCAAAGTTAAAGCCAACATTTTCGATATCAATGTTGTACTTATAGCCAGTTAAAACATCAGCAGCATCCGACTTCTTGTTAGCTTTAGCACCTCTAATAATTACATCACCGTTGCCGTTTGCGCTTGACAAGTTAGCAGTGTAGGTGTTACCCACCAAAGCTTGCTGAAATAGTACCCTTAAGGCTACCGTTAACCTTACCGTTTTTAGCAGTTAAAGTAAGGCTTGGAGTAACATCTACTGGGTTCTCAACAACATCAGCAGTAGTAGAACCTAAGTTAATTTCAGTATAGTTACTACCAGTAGTAGCGTCAGCTGAAACAGTAGAAACAGCAACGCTAACAATTCTTAAATTTTTCTTCATGTGGTCTTTTCCTCCTTGAAATTACAAAAATGTAATAGGCCATAGGCTTTAGCATGACCGGAGCCTATAATGTACAAAACGAATTTTTCGCCCGCGTAAATCGCGTACCCGATACAAAAGGGCGTTTTTGTTACAAATAAATAGAGAATTATTATATTTTGATTGCAAAGAAACGTTTAGAGTTGTTAAGCTTTCCTTAAGCAGATACAATAGAATTGTTATCTTAAGGAGGAAATCCATTTGAAAAAGAAATTAATCACTGGTTTCGCTGCCGCAGTAGTTCTCTCAGGAACCGCTATTCCAGCAATTAATAACCTATCGAATTTTAAGACAGTACAAGGTCACACAGTAAAAGCCGCAACCCTGACTGCCACAGAATCAGTTTTTCTTACTAAAGCTGCTACTCAAGCACAAAAGGCTGCGAAAAAATACGGAGTATATCCATCTGTTATGATTGCCCAAGCAATCGTTGAATCAGATTGGGGTAAGTCAACCCTTGCTACCGAAGCCAACAATTTATTCGGGATGAAGGCTGGCGATGATTGGACTGGTGCTACCTATAGTGCCACGACTCGTGAAGAAGATAGCAGCGGTAAGAGCTACTATATTACTGCTTCTTTCAGAAAGTACACTTCTTACGAAGNNCCTTAACTGGTACCTACGCAACTGATCAAAATTACAACACTAATTTGGATCAACAAATTACGCAATATAATTTGACTAAGTATGATCCAACTATTTCTAAGACCGCCAAGTCCTACAAAGTTGCAACTACTGCGGCAACCTATACTTGGCCAACTGACCACAGCGTTTCAACTAAATCTGGTTCCATCAAGAAAGGTGAAACAGTAACTGTTGATAAGACGATTACCTATTATAATGGTTCTAAACGGATGCACATTGCCGGTAAGGGCTGGGTTAACTCAACTGTTCTTGAATCCAAGTCCGCTCTTCCTGCAACTCAGGCACCAACCAACGCTACTGTAGTTAAAAAGAATTTGATGCACAATGCCTACGTTTATGACAGCAAAGGCAAGCGTCTCACTACAGTTAAGGCACTCAAAGAAGACAGCGTCATCACCACTTATGGCACCAAGACCATCAATTGTCGCAAATATTACCAAATCGGCAAAGATTCCTATGTTGCTGCCGGTAATATCGATGGTACAATGCGCCTGCTCAAACGTAATTCCTATGTTTACAATGGTAGTGGCAACCGCGACAATGATTTAGTCTACAAGAAGAATCGTTCTCTTGCTACCTATGGTAGTGCCGTAAATATTATGGGCAAGAAATACTACAAGATTGGTATCGGCCAATATGTCAAGAAAAGCAACTTTGCTAAATAGTGACTGCTCTCAAGTTTAGTAGGGAAACGAGGGAAGACTGAATGAATTTAAAAAAACTGGTCACTAGCTTAACAGTGCTTGCGGCTTCTTTGCTAGGCATGCTCAATGTCACCCAGGCAAAGGCAGATGATACCACGTCAGTAACGATTAACAGTATTGCAAAACAAAACAGTTATGTCGGCGTTACTTATCTATATAAGATGCTGGCAACAGAAAATATAACTTATAATAAGTTTTATACCAAAAATAAAATCGTTTATCGCAACAACGGTAAGCCAGAAGGGATCGTCATTCACGAAACTGGCGATCCAGGTGCCACCGCTTACGATGAAGCGATCTATTTCAACCGTGAATGGAATACGATGTATGCTTACGTGCATGCCTTCGTTGATCACTCACAAGTAATTCAAATGATGACTCCTAACTATGGGGTTTGGGGCGCTGGTCCAATGGCTAACGACCGTTTCGTTCAAATCGAGCTTTGTGAAGAAACAACGCGTGATTATTTCGCCAAAAGCGTCAACAATGATGCCGTTTGGTGTGCTAAAATTTTGCACCGTTATAATTTAAAGCCAATTAATGCCTGCAGCACAGGCGAAGGTACGATTTGGTCCCATGCTGCTGTTTCTAAATTCTTAGGCGGTACCACCCATGGTGATCCAGACGGTTACTTCGCTGAATGGGGTTACAGTATGGATCAGTTTTTCGAATTGATTAAATATTACTATGATTTGCAGGCGGCCAAGACCAATACTGCCAGCACATCAAATAAGGTAACGGTGAAAGCAACTTCAACTGCATCTGCAGCTTCTAATATTGTCAAGATCCCAACTGCTAAAACTAGCCAAAAAGTAATTATTCATAACGCTGCGATTTATAATTCCAAAGGCCAAAAGGTAAAGGACAAAGCAAGCAAAATGGCCGGAACAGTTGTCACTGTCATTAAGTCTACTACTATTAATAAAAAGAAATACTACCAAATTGCGACGAATGAGTACATTGCCGTTGGCAATGTCGATGGTACGACGCGGACATTGAAGCATAATTCGTATATTTACGATACGGCTGGCGTTTCCGATGGCAAGACCAAGCTGATGAAGAACAGCCAAATTAAAACCTACGGAAGCAAAGTAACAATTGCCGGAATTAAGTATTACACCATCAGTCCAACGCAATTTGTCAAAGCACAAAATTTTTAAAATAAACGATTAAAGTCGCCGGCTGGCGGTTTTTTTGTATAATTGATTTTGTTTTTTTAGGGAAGGGAGAATGAATGAGATGCCACAACTATCACTTTTTCTCGTTGTCTTGCTCGCGCTGGTTATCCCAATTTTTATGGCGCGGTTCAAAGTCAACAACGTACCAACTGCCGTTGCCGAAATTATCGTTGGCATAATTATGGGCAGCAGCGGTTTCAACCTCATCAGCAATACCGCAAATCTGAGTTTTTTATCAAATCTGGGCGTGATTCTTCTGATATTTTTGTCAGGGATGGAAATCGACTTTGATTTGTTGAGTCGCAAAAACAATCAAAAAAGACGCAGCCAGAGCGGAAAAATGGTTGATCCATTGAAAACTGCTTTCGCGGCCTTCATTGGGGTTGCCGTGATGTCCTTGATTTTAGCATTTCTGCTAAAACTGTTTGGCCTCTTTAGCGAAGTATCACTAGCAACGATTATCTTTATGACTGTTGCCCTTGGCGTGGTTATCGCGACGCTAAAGGAAAAGGATATTTTAAGTCGACCGATTGGGCAAACAATTTTGCTGACGGCGGTCATGGGCGAAGTTATTCCATTATTGTTGTTAACAGTCTATGCCTCACTCCATGGTGGCAACGCTGAACAATTGTGGCTGATTATTCTGCTGTTTGCGGCCGCAATTTTCTTATTATGGCGGTTCCAGCAGCCCTACAACTGGTTCGTCAAAGTAACTAAGGCTACCACGCAGATAGATATTCGTTTAGCCTTTTTCTTAATCTTCGCTTTAGTAACAGTGGCCGAAACCGTGGGTGCCGAAAATATTTTAGGTGCCTTTTTGGCAGGGATGGTCATGAAGCTGCTTGAGCCTAGCGAAGCTACCAAAGATAAATTGACCTCAATCGGCTATGGCTTCTTTATTCCCATCTTCTTCATTATGACGGGAGTAAAACTGGATCTGCGAACCTTATTTGCTCATCCAACTTCACTCATGCTCTTGCCAGTTTTGATTATCTTTTTGATTTTGGCAAAAATGCCGGTGGTCGCCGTTTACATGCGTAAATTTGACCATGGCAATGCCTTTGCCGGTGGCTTTTTGACAGCAACAACGATTACGATCGTTTTGCCAACGCTGCAGGTTGCTCGGCGCTTGAGAGTGATCACCAGCACGCAGTCCGATGCCTTTATTTTGGCAGCGGTTGTCGTCTGCGTTGTTTGCCCGATCATCTTTAACTCCAGCTTCAAATTAACGCCGGAAGATCGAATCAAGCAGCGGGTAGTCATGATTGGTGCCAATACTTTCACCATGCCGGTGGTTCACGATTTGCATGACAAGTGGTATGCCATTAAGATGTTCACCAACCAGCAGGACAACTATGATACCTTCAAAAGTCGGTCAAACTTAACCTTTATTCCTGACTTGAATCAAGAGGCTCTTTTAAAGGAAGGTGGTTTTGACTGCGATATTTTCGTCGCTGCTTTGCATAACGATCAAAAGAATATCGAACTGAGTCGCATGGCTAAGAAGATGGACGTTAAACGCGTGATCGTTCGTCTGCAGCAGCCGGAAGCTAAAACAATTAATGATTTGCGCGCAGCGGGCATTGAAATCTTTAACTTTACCAATGTTCGTTCGGCTCTGATGCGGGCCTTAATCGAATCGCCAGCGGTTTACCAGGTAATGACGGACACCAAGAACGTGCTCTATTCCGTTGTTGTACGCAATACCGCCTACACTGGCCGGCAATTAATGGATTGGGAGTTCGTTGACAAGATGACGGTCAGCCGAATTCGTCGTGGCAGCACTTGGCTTTCGCCGCACGGTTCAACAGTGATTGAACCAGGGGATGAAGTGATCTTCTCAGGTGAATTCGAAACTGCTGATCATATTCGCCAGATTTTAGGAAAAGAATAAAGAAAAAAGACCTCTTCTTCACGGAAGAGATCTTTTTGCGTAAGCCTATTTATTTTGAACTTTTCTTGCTGCTCTTGGTTGTTGGCAATGCCTTTGCATTAAGGGCGCTGGTTGGCACCTTCAAGAAGTCTTGACTGCCGAAGTTGCCGTAGCTTTGACCAAAGCGGGCGGTCATGTACTTGCCGAGCTTCAAGTTTACGAAGACATTGAAGGTTGATAATTTATTGTTTTTAACAACCATCTTAACGGTCATGTTCTTCAATTTGCCGTATTTTAAGATTCGACGGAAAACAGATTCCTGAGCGGAAGTTTGGCCGACGGTCGCAATGATTGGCTCGATTGCGTTTTTCATCAAAGTTTTATCAGTTAAATTAGCAGTTAAAGTGTAGGTTTGGCCCTTGCGAGTCATCTTATAAGCCTTCACCAACTTAGAAATTGGGTCAAGAATCAACTTGTTGTCCATAATTGCATTGACCAATTCTGCGTAGCTGTGGCCACTCAAACTGTCTAATTTAGCCTTGTACCAAGTGCTGCTGCCGTTGATGAAGACATTGTTCATGTTGACCCATTCTTCAGTGCTTTGGGTCTTGCCCTCGCTGGTAGTCTGGTTGGTGATGTGGAAAATCGTGCCGTTATTGCCACCGAAAATCGTATTGGCAGTAACCAACTGGGTTGAAGTATCGGTAGCCAAACGAACGGATTGAATTACTTGTCCGCTCTTAAAAGACTTCTTGGCTTTTTAGACAACTTGCGTTTTAGTCAAAGCAATTGCTGATTTTTTGGTATTTGACTTGTTGCTGCAGCCGGCCAAAACCAGCCCTAAAAGCAAGATGGGCAATAGCCATAACTTTCTTATTTTCATTCTTAAATAACTTCTTCCCTATAATATCAGAAACTAACTATCCTAAGTTTAATTGGATAGGCTGCCAAGATCAACAGCAGACTTGGTAACTGAACTAGGAATCTGCATTTTGGAAACTTGGTTGATCTTGTCGATCACCATCTTAAGGTGCTTTTCAGAATTATTTTCCTTATAAGCAGCGTCAATAGTCAGGCCAGTTAAACTGTAATTCTTATCAGTTTCAATTTTAACATTGACCTTGCCTGGTTTAACTTTATTGGTATCGATTCCGATCACGGAAGTGATCATGCTGTTTTTAATAATTTCGCTCCATAAAGTCTTATTCTTGCCGCTGTAAGTCAAAGTGTAACCATTGGCGGCCTTTTTAACTTTAAATAATTTGGCAGAGTTGCTGCTGAAAGTCATCAAGGCTGACTGAGCCAAGTCATCGGTTAATTGGGCATAAGATGAAGCCTTGCCCAGCTTGGTCTTGAACCAGCGTTTAGAAGAAGTGCACTGCATTTGGACATAATTATGTTTACTGTTGATCCACATCTTGTAATGGTTGGAATTAGTGGCGAAATCAGCGTAGATAATCAGGGGCTTCTTTTGGTAGCTTGCCTCTGCCTTTTGCAGAGTTTGATTGTTCTTATCAGTTTGAAGCCAAGTAGCATGCAGGCTGCTGAACTTCGTCGTTTGTGCTTTAGCTAAAATGGTTTTGGCAGACGGCTTGCTGCTCTGAGTTGTAGTAGATTTTTTATTTGAGCAGGCAGTTAATGTCAGGATTGCCAGCAAGATCGTTGTAATTAGACTGAAAACTTTTGTTTTTTTCATCTTTAAATTTCCCTTCTATATATATATATTAATTTTTATTTTATTCGCATAAAACTGTCTTTTATTCTACCACGAGAATATTTTCAACTTTCTTAAGCTTTTTTTGCTTTATTCCTATGAAATTTTAAATGAAGCGTGTAAAATAATGGTTGAAACATTGAATTTTCAAAGGAGATATTTCATGTCAAAATTAGTATTGATCCGTCACGGACAAAGTGAATGGAACCTTTCAAACCAATTTACTGGTTGGGTTGATGTTAACCTTTCAGACAAGGGTGTTGAAGAAGCTAAAAAAGCTGGTCGTTTAATCAAGGAACACGGCCTTGAATTTGACCAAGCTTACACTTCATTATTAACTCGTGCCATCAAGACTTTGCACTACGCATTGGAAGAAAGTGGCCAACTTTGGATTCCAGAAACTAAGACCTGGAGACTTAACGAACGTCACTACGGTGCTCTTCAAGGTTTGAACAAGAAGAAGACTGCTGAAAAGTACGGTGATGAACAAGTTCACATTTGGCGTCGTTCATACGATGTTTTGCCACCAGCTATTGATGATGACAGCGAATTCAGTCAAGCACATGACCGTCGTTACGCAAATTTGGACCCACACATCATTCCTAAATGCGAAAACTTACACGTTTGCTTAAACCGTGTAATGCCATTCTGGGAAGATCACATTGCTCCAGACTTACTTGACGGTAAGAACGTAATTATCGCAGCTCACGGTAACTCACTTCGTGCTTTGACTAAGTACATCGAAAACATTTCTGATGATGACATCATGAACCTTGAAATGAAGACTGGTGAACCAGTAGTTTACACCTTCGATGAACACTTAGACGTTGTTAAGAAGGAAAAGCTTGACGACTAATTTTTAGTTGTTTAAATTAAAGTCCTCAATCATTCTGATTGAGGACTTTTTTGTACCTATTTTTAATTTTGGCGTTACCATAGACATGTACAGATATCGAAGATAAGGGAGACGTGTCAATTGAATCACAAGATTGTAACTTATCCAGCAATTTTTAAACCACTTGGTAATGATATTTATGTTGTCAGCTTTCCCGATGTTAAAGGTGCAATCACCGAAGGAAAGGGTTTAAAGGATGCAATGAAGATGGCAGCTGATACTTTGGCAAGCCGTCTTTACAATCATCGAAAATTGCCAAAGCCAACGGATATGAATGAAATAAAAACAGCGGATGATGGTTCTTTTGTCGCTAAGGTGGCTGCAGACTTAACCGAAGCTAGTGAAGACCGCATCGATTATGAAATTTAGTTTTAAGCAACTGGTAGATTCTTAAAAAGCGCAAAAAAAAGGCATTCCCGAATGGAAGTGCCTTTTTTTATCAACTTGCTCCAAAAATTAATTACTTTTTATTTCTTATTTTTTGAAACAGTTATATTATATTATAAATAGCAAACAATTGCCATTAATTTTTAATCTTAAGGAAAACTTTAAAACATTATACTAGTTGAAAGAATGGGAGAATAACAATGCAAACAATCGAGAATTATCTCTTACAAATCTCTGTGAATGAGAATGGGGCAGGAATTGCCCACCTAATTTCTAAAAAGGATAATTACGATTATCTGGATAACGGAGAAAAGCAAGGGAAAGCAATCATTTCCTTTCCGGAAATCGATCGCGAAAACAACTGGGCAAATAAGCTGCCATGGACAGTCGTCGATAAAGGGGATGCGCGAGTAAGTCTGACATTGATTGATTCAGCCGAAAGCTATAAGCAGTTCCCATATCATTTTGAAATCATGACTACCTATTCAATTGAAGGAACACAATTAAATATTTCTTTTGATTTGAAGAATAATTCAAACAAAAAAATGCCTTTTACTTTAAACTTGGCTTTGCCGCAATTGGCACCGATAACTGACGAGAGCATCAGCAAGATCGTGATGGCTGATGCTGATCATACCGCGACGCTTGAATCAACCGATCTTAAGCTGCATCAAAACGACGATATGATTAATTGCAGCGTTAATAATGTAGAATTAGATGGCGAAACCGAGCAAATTTTCAAATTAGCGCTTACACTTTAGCGAAAATATAACGATTTTAATAAGATAGAAAAGCAGGTCGGCAGTTGCTTGCTTTTTTTGCTATAATAACGTCATTGAAAATTAATGATTAGGTATTTGAGATGAAAAGTAACAAAAAACCTGGAAATACTCGAGTTCAGAAATACTCGAACGATTATCATAAAAGGAATCATATTTTAGCTTGGATAATCAGTATTGTGGCTGTATTAGCAGTTGGTGCACTTGCTTATTTTGGCTACGTTTATTTCAAAACCAAGAATGCATTTGATCAAACTTACGATTCTAAGACCAAAGTTTCAATTAAAAAGGGTGAATTTAATGGTAAAAAGAAGTTCGCCGTCCTTTTAATGGGAACGGATACTGGTGCGCTTAACCGAACTGAAAAGCGCGGCCGGACCGATACGATTATCCTGGCAATTGTTAATCCGCAGAAAAAGCGCTACAGCTTGATTTCAATTCCGCGTGATACAATGGCACAGATGGTTAATCCTAGTTCAAGCAGCTCTTCATCATCTGATAGCAGTTCTAATAAGCTGACGGTTGAGAAGATCAATGCTGCCTATTCAATTGGTGGTGCCAAGATGGCGATGGCCACTGTTTCTAAGTTAATCAATGTGCCAGTGAAATATTATGCCGTTATCAACATGGGCGGAATTATGAAAATGATTAACTACGTTGGCGGGATTAATATTAGACCAAAATTAAGCTTCGAATACAGCGGCTATGTTTTCAAAAAGAATCAATTGACGCACATGGGTGGTGCCGGCGCGCTAGCATATTCACGGATGCGTTATGATGATCCGCAAGGTGACTATGGCCGGCAAGCTCGTCAACGGCAGGTAATTGTTGCTTTAATTAAGAAGGCAATCTCTGTTGGTTCGCTAACAAATCTGGATTCGATTTTGACATCGTTTTCTGGAAATGTTAAGACCAATTTAACCTTCTCGGCATTGCAATCGATTGCGCTGAATTACCGTGCTTGTGCTAAAATCGTTAAGAGCGACTACCTGCATGGGGTCGGCGTTTATATTGATGGTGCTTCCTATCAGGTTCCGCCAACTTATGAACTGCAGCGAATTTCTGACTACTGCCGTTCAGAATTGGGCTTAGCCAAAGAAACCATCAGCAACAATGAAACTTATCAAAATAAGAAAAACATCAAGAATGGTTTCAAGTTCAACAGTACCAAGACTCAGGACTATACCATTTACGATGATTACACCGAAGAAGGTGATAATTAATGGCGCAACTGTGGTCAACGCTAATTGGCTATGTTTTTGGCAATTTCCTGTTTGCGATGATCATTGGTCGTATTTTTCTAAAAATCGATCCTGCTAAGTACGGTTCCGGTAATCCTGGAACTGCCAATATGGGCGCGGTTTTTGGTAAAAAATGGGGCATCATGACCTGCATCGGCGATTTGCTGAAAACAGGAATAGCATTGTTAATTGTCCACTTTCTTTTCCCGGATAAGATTAATCTGGCTTTTACCGGATTAGGTCTTATTCTGGGGCACTGCTTTCCCTTTTGGAATAAATTCCATGGCGGCAAGGGAGTAGCGGTTGCAGCTTTGCTTTCAGTTGCGTATGATTGGAAGGCTGGGTTAATCACTTTGCTGATTGCCTTGTTTTTAACAGCTGTCATGCAAAACTTAACAATTCCGCCATTAGTATTTATGCTGCTGTTTAGTATTTACCAACTGCTGCATAACTTAGAGGCGGGAATCGTCTTTTTGCTAATTACATTAATTATGGCGTTTAAGTTTAGGAAAGATATCGTTGATTTCTTTGCTGGTCGCGGCAAAAAAGTTGATATTTTGCGGACACTTAAGCGAAAATTAGGTATTAAGGCGTAGCAAGATTTTATATTAGTAAGGACTAGAACTAGAAAGATGAATGAAAGAAAAAAGAATTCGTTAACAGTTTGGCAAGCAATTTGTTTGCTTCTGGCAACTTTCTTTATGTTGGTGCAAATATTCGACTTTAGCAGTTCCTTAAGACGTTTCCCATTCGGCAGCGTGTTAAGCTTCGTACCAACAATGGCTACTAATGCCACGATGATACTTGTATCAATGGTCTTTGGTGCAGTTTACAGCAAACGAAAAGTGCATCCAACCGAAAGCTTTAGATTTTGGCTTTCAGCTGTTGTTACTTTGGTTTTACTGTATCTGGTATACTTCTTCAGACTGCCAGGCAATTTCAATATGTGGCTTCTGTGGGGTGTATTTTTCCCAGTTATCACTAGTACTTCTGTTTTACTTAGTGGCTTAATTTTCAGTATTTTGGTCCAGCCATTTTTATATGACTTCCAGAAAAAATTGACTCCTAAGCAAAACTTATTAGTACTTTGTTTATTGACGATCCTTGGCTTTGCTACAAGTGCAGGGACGATGATCTTTAAATACTCCATTTATGGGATCTATTTGATTTTGTATTTTGCTTGGGGGATGTTCCTGGCAAATGCCGAAATCAGTGGCAAAACCTTTAGATGGACAATCTTCGGCGGAATTGTTTCTTTCTTCGTCGTTTTAATTGGTGTACCTGGATTTGATGGTGTTTACTGGTACCAGCTTCTTTCAGGTCGTACAGGCAGCTTTAACGCCTGGAACAGATACTTCCTGGATAACCAAACCTCACCAGCGATGGCTTTGATGGTAATTGCTGTTTTCTTGGTATTCAGACGAGTAATTGTTAAGTTTACCAGCCGTGAAATGCATTACTTTATTCCAGTAATTGCCTTCATGGATGCTCCTGTTACCGCGGGACTTTTAAAATCATTTCATTTCACTAACAGTGCAGGTTTGAACAAGATCATCATGATTATTATCATGATGATCGTCTGTCTGCTTCTGGCAAAGGTTTACGATAAATACCTCTTCAGAATCAGACCATTTAGAAGAACTTTGCTCAAAATTAGCCGTCGTTCAAGCTTGATTGAAATTCTTCAAGACAGTTGGTCAGCTCTTGTTCGCTGGGCAACTGAACACCGAGTTCAGCTTTTGACCTGGAGCTGGTTCTACGTTTTGAGTTTTGCCTCTTTCTTAATTGAATCAGACAATTTAAGAATTCAAATTTCAACAGCTTCAGACGTTAATGCGGTTGTCTTCTTGCTTGGTACGAGATTCTTCGCCATCATCTTGACGACAATCTTCCTTGATGCCATGTTCTCAATCTTATACTTTGTTACTACCCGTTACTGGACCTCAACCATTCTGGTCAGTGTAGTTACAATCGGCTGGGCTGTTGCTAACAAAGTTAAGCTTAATCTTCGTGGTGAACCAATCTACCCAAGTGAATTAGCTGAAGCTTCTAACTTTAAGACTTTGATTCCAATGATCGGTAATACAATTCTGATCGTTGCCGGAATCGCAATTTTAATCGTTGTCTTGTTGACAGTCTTCTTGGAAATTAAATATCCAATCAAGAAGAAGGGTTCATGGAAGCACAGAGGAATTTGGGCATTGCTCAGTTTGCTTTTGCTCTTGACTCCACTTCGCTTTAACCATGACGGTGACATTATTTGCCACATCAACCGTGGCTTTGACAACAAGCAATCATTTAGAAACCCTGAACGTGATATTCAAATCAATGGTCCTGTTTTGAACTTCCTGAACTACATTGACTTGCAGATCATGAACGAGCCTTCAGATTACTCCAAGAGCACAATGACTAAATTGGCTAAGAAGTATGAAAAAATCGCTGCTCAAATTAATAAGACAAGAAAGAATAATATTAGCAGTCAAACAATTGTCTTTAACTTGAGTGAAAGTTTTGTTGACCCATACACATTCCCAACGATCAAGATTGATAAATCCGTACCAAATCCGGTTAAATTCATTCAATCAATGAAGAGCAGAGCTACTTACGGCAACATGCTTAGTGCTGGTTACGGTGGTGGTACTGCCAACATGGAATGGGAAACTTTGACCGGTCTTAACATGGGACTCTTCAGAACAACTTTGACCCCTTATGTTCAAGTTGTTCCAAGATACAAGTACTACCCAACAATCGGTATGAATTTTAGCTACAAGTCTGCTGTTCACCCATTCATCGGTACTTACTACTCAAGAATTGAAGACTACAAGCGGTTTAAGTTCAATAAGTTTGTTTACTTAGGTTCTAAGTACAAGATTATTGACCAAAAAAAGTTGGGCAAGAGTACATACAACTCTGACTACACTACTTATGCTAATGGTTTGAAACAAATTAATTCACGCTCAGGCGGTCAATTCATTAACTTGATTGCAATCCAAAACCACATGCCATACAACAACTGGTATCCAAAGAACGAATACATGGGCAAGATTTCAGGTGATTTGTTCAAGAGTGGTGCCGTTCAACAACAAATGGCAACTTACATTAAGGGTACGCAATACACTGATAAAGCAGTGAAGAAGTTTATTGCTCAAATCGATAAGATTAAGAAGCCAATTACAGTTGTCTTCTACGGTGACCACTACCCAAGTATTTTGTCACAAAGCTACACTTCAAAATATCCTGTTCAAATGCACTCAACTCGTTACTTCATCTACTCCAACAAGTATGCTCGTCAACACGGTGCTAAGAGCAAGTTGACCCAAAATACTGACTACGTAAGTACGAGTGACTTCATTGCAATGATGCTTGAACAGACTAATTCAAAGGTAACTCCTTACCAAGCACTTTTGACTGAAGTTCATAAGAAGCTTCCTGAAATCACCATCAACTACGAAGGTGACAAGGGCTTCGAATTGATTAACCAAAAGGGTAAGAAAGTCGATCCAAAGACTTTGACTTCAGAACAACAAGCCCTTCTTAAAGACTACGAATTAGTTCAATACGACATGACTGCTGGTAGCGCCTATGGTTTATCCATCAGTGGTTTTTACAAGTAAAAAATAATTTAAGAAATACCACTAGTCCGCAGACTAGTGGTATTTTTTCTGAAAAAGGAAAAATAAAAAAAGTGGAAAAAGCAAAGGGAAGGATTCATTATCTGGATTGGCTAAGAATCTTAGCGACGATTGCGGTAATCGTGATCCACGTTTCAAGTCAAAAAGCATATGGTCTGGCGCAAATCAGTTCAGCGCCTTGGCAGGGTTTCAATTTTTGGGGTTCGCTGTCACGCTGCAGTGTTCCGCTTTTTGCCATGATTTCTGGGGATCTGTTTTTAAATCCGAATTATCATTTTCAGCTTAAAAGTCTGTTCACTAATAGTTTCTTGCTTGTGTCGTGTCTGGCAACAATTATTTTTATTGTTTCTGGCTTGGTAATGGCCTTAGTGCAGCAGATTCCATGGTTTAATAAGCACATTATGTAAAAAGCGGTTGACTATTTGACCAAAACTAAGTAAGATCATTATTAACAAAGTAGCAAGATGGTTCAGCGTTCAGAGAACTAGCGGTTGGTGTGAGCTAGACAGGCCATTTTTGACGAAATACTAAATGGGGTAGTTCCCGTAAAGACTGTTAAGGCGCTGTTTAGCGCGAATGTGGGTGGTACCACGGCTAATGATGAAGTTTAGTCGTCCCTTGAAGAGAAATCTTCGAGGGGCGTTTTTTATTGGAGGAAAAACATGGCAAAATTCGATATTTTAGAGGATTTAAAATGGCGCGGTGCGATTAACCAACAAACTGATGAAAAAGGCTTGCGCAAGTACTTAGCTGAACATGATGACGTAGCTCTATACTGCGGAACTGACCCAACCGGTGATTCTCTTCACATTGGACACTTGATTCCATTTATGATTTTGAAGAGATTCCAAATGGCTGGCTACCACCCAGTAATTTTAATCGGTGGTGGTACTGGTGCAATCGGTGACCCATCTGGTCGTAAGACTGAACGTGTCCTTCAAACTGCCGCTCAAGTTGAACATAATGAAAAATGCTTGACTGACCAAATGAAGCGTTTATTTGGTACTGAAAACTTCGAAATCGTCAACAACAAGGCATGGTTAGGAAAGCTTAACTTAATCGACTTCTTGCGTGATTATGGTAAATACTTCCAAGTTAACAACATGCTTAACAAGGATGTTGTTGCCAGCCGTCTTGAAAACGGAATTTCCTTTACTGAATTTACCTACCAAATTTTGCAAGCCATCGACTTCTACCACTTAAACAAGGATAACGGCGTTCAACTCGAAATCGGTGGTAGTGACCAGTGGGGCAATATCACTGCCGGCATCGATTTGATTCACAAGCTTGAAGGTGCAGATCGTCCAGCCTTTGGTTTGACTATTCCATTGATGCTTAAGGCTGATGGTACCAAATTCGGCAAATCTGCTGGTGGTGCTGTTTGGCTTGATCCAGAAAAGACCAGTCCTTACGAATTCTACCAATTCTGGATTAACCAAGATGACCGTGATGTAGTTAAATACTTGAAATACTTCACTTTCTTGTCACGTGAAGAAATTGAAGATTTGGCTGAAAAGACCAAGAAAGAACCTTGGAAGCGGGCTGCTCAAAAGAAGTTGGCTGAAGAAGTTACTAAGTTTGTCCACGGTGAAGATGGCTTAAAAGAAGCACAAATGATTACTGATGCTTTGTTCTCAGGCAATATTAAAGATTTGTCAGTTAAGCAAATTGAACAAGGTTTGAAGTCAGCTCCTAGTGCTGAAACCGATGCTAAGGCAAAGAACATCGTTGACTTCTTAGTTGATACCAAGATTGAACCATCTAAGCGTCAAGCGCGTGAAGATGTCAAGAATGGTGCGATTTACGTTAACGGTGATCGTGAACAAGATTTGGAATTCGATGTTGATCCAGCTAGTGCTTTCGAGGGCAAATACGTCATCATCCGTAAAGGTAAGAGAAAGTACACTTTAGTTTACGTTAAATAAAAAGAGCATAAAAAATAAGCTATCGTAAGTGATAGCTTATTTTTTTGCCTAAAATTTAGAAGTGAAGCAAGAAGCCGATGAACATCGTAACGATTTCGGTAGCAACCACGATATGGAAGTTGAAAATCGAAGTCATAAAAGTCTTTTGCTTATCCGGGTTGGCGACGAATTTGTCAACATTCTTTTTAACCCAAGGGAAAGTTCCCAAAGTTAAAATTGTACAAATTGGGGCAAAGCGGAAAATCACACTTAAAATAATTGCGACGTACGGCATGTATTCCAAGAAGTAATAGAAGTTGACCGCTTTTTTAATTCCAAAGACAATCGGCATAGTTGCCCGACCATTGATCTTATCACGATCATGGTCAGCAATATTGTTGGCCAAAATCGCGCCTCCAATGAAGAACACCATCCAGTTTGTTCTAAAGCAAAGCCAAAGCCCACCAGCGCAGGCGATTGTCATTAAAACAACGATATAGGTCCATGCAACCCACAATGAAATGTGTTCAGCTTCAATCGGACTGTTGCGCTTGGTTTTTTTCATCTTTTGCCGTGATGTAATCCATAGTATGATTAATACCGGTGATCATATTGTTTAAAATTCATTTTTCTCTACCCTCCATTCATTTTATATTTTAAACTATAGATATAGTCTTTATCAAAAACGCTTTTATGCTGCTTTAGCTCAGGAGGTAGAGCACCGCCGTGGTAAGGAGGAGGTCCCCAGTTCAAATCTGGGAAGCAGCTTTTTATATTTGGCTTGAATGATAAAGAGATATAAAATTAAAAGCAAAAGATTAGAGATGCAATAAAGAAGGGATGCACAATGACTCATAAACTTACTTTTGACGAAATTGCTGATTTTCAAAAGAATTATCAAGCAGACGCCCGCAATCAAGTAGCTGAAATGGCAACAGTTACTAATGGTGTTCAACAAGCCAGCTTTAATACTGAAGCTGTGCGAGACATCAATCGGACTTTTTCAATTGAAATTCCAACTGATGCAGTAACCAACCAGAAGCAGTCAGGACGCTGCTGGCTGTTTGCAGCATTGAATGTGATGCGTCATCAATTCGCTAAGAAGTACCATGCTAAGAATTTTGTCTTTTCTCAAGCATACTTGTTCTTCTGGGACAGAATTGAACGCGCCAACATTTATTTTGATCATATTTTGGAAACTGCTGATAAGCCAGTAGATGATCGAACGGTTCATTTTTATTTGCAAGGACCAGACACCGATGGTGGTCAATGGCACATGGCTGTTTCTTTGATTAGAAAATATGGTTTGGTACCAGATTATGCTTATGGCGAAAGCTTTACGGCTAATAACACGGCTGCTTTCAATCAAGCTTTGAACATGAAGCTGCGCGAAGACGGTCTTGTTTTGCGTGAACTTGCCCAAAAGGGTGATCAAGATGAGATCGAAAAGAAGCGGAAAGAATTTTTGAACGAAGTTTACCGGATGACAGTGATTGCCTTTGGTGAGCCAACGCAAAAATTTGATTTGGAATATCGCGATGATGACAACAAATATCAATTAGATCAGAATTTGACGCCGCTCGATTTCTTCCACAAGTATTTTGAAGATGATCTTGATGAATATGTTGTATTGTTTAACGCACCAGATCATGAATTTGATAAGCTTTATGCCTTGCCATTTGAGGACAATGTGGAAGGCGGAACGCCAATTCAATTTTTGAATACGGAAATCGATAATTTAAAGCAAGCAGCAATCAAGCAGCTTGAAGCAGGCAAAACTATTTGGTTTGGCTGTGATGTCGGCAAGGAAAGCGACCGGCAAAAAGGATTGATGGTCAAAAACCTGCATCAAATTGATACGCTTTTTAATATTGAAACCAAGTTGGATAAGAAAGAACGCTTGTTGACTGGTGCCAGCGGCTCAACGCATGCAATGACTTTGGTGGGCGTTGACGTTGTTAATGGCAAGCCGCGCCAATGGAAGGTAGAAAATTCTTGGGGCGATAAGGTCGGCAAGAATGGCTACTTCGTGATGAGCGATGATTGGTTTGATGAATACTTGTTCAAAGTTGTCGTTAAGAAGAAGTATTTGCCAAAGAAGCTAGTGGAATTAGCTGAAGGCAAGGCAACGCCAGTTCCATGTTGGGACAGTATGGGATAAGTTGCACTTGCAGGCTTTGTTTGCTTAGTGCAACTATTCTTGATTACGTGAGTAATTGGAAAAAGTGAAGTTATGGATTTAAGCAAAATTATCGCTTTTACGCAGCAGCAACTGGCAGATGAGCGTACAGGACATGATTTTTATCATGGCAAACGAGTAGCAGATCTTGCTTCTAGAATGTATCTCAGCGATCATGCCTCAGCTCACGCTGACAGCCGAGTAGTAGCAATTATTCGCACGGGCGGCTACCTGCATGATACGATCGATGAAAAGATTTGCGTCGATCCGGTAGCGGTGATTGCCAAAATTAAAAAATTATTGCCGGAGGTTGGCTTTACTGAACTTGAAACAGAAGATATTTTGTTTTCAATCCAGCATTTGTCTTTTTCTCAAAATATCGGTCATCATTATCATTTGCCGCTAACAGGACAATATGTGCAAGATGCTGATCGTTTGGAAAGCCTGGGTGCAATTGGGATTGCACGGGCGTTTACTTATGGTGGAAAACATGGCAATTTAATCTATGATCCGAGGATCAAGCCGCAAAAGCTGGTTAGTCATGACCAGTACCGCCAACATGAGGAGACAACGATTAATCACTTTTATGAGAAACTTTTTCATTTAACTGACCTCATGAACACCGAAGGTGGCCGAAAAGAAGCCGAAAAACGGACGAATTTTATGCGTGAATTTGTCAAAGAATTCATGTTAGAGTGGAATGTTTAATTTAATTTAATCTTGATAAAGACCGGTATAGCAATGCTATCCGGCCTTTTTGCATATCATAATAAAAATAAAATTAAAAATACTTATTGCATTTTAATAAATAGCTGGGTATACTGATAATTAAGTTAATAAATTTTATTAAATTTATCATTTTGAGAGGAGTCGGTTATATGAAATTTACAAGAGTATTGGCAGCAGGAGCCACTGTTTTGGCCTCAGCTGTAGCACTTGCGGCCTGTGGTTCATCCTCAAGTAGCAACTCTTCATCTTCAGCTAAGCAAACCATTAACTGGGAAGAAAGTGCTGAAATCCCAACAATGGATTTGTCGAAGGCTACCGATGTAACCAGTTTTAACCAATTGAACAACGTTATGGAAGGTCTTTACCGTTTGGGCAAAGATTCCAAAGTTGAACCGGGTTTGGCAACTAAGACAACAGTTTCTAAAGATGGTAAGACTTGGACCTTTACTTTGCGGAAGGCCAAATGGTCAGACGGTTCAGCTGTAACCGCTAAGGATTTTGTTTATTCCTGGCGCAGAACAATTAATCCAAAGACTGCTTCTCAATACGCTTACTTGTTTGAAGGAATTCACAACGCTACCAAGATTAGTGCCGGCAAGGCCTCAGTGAATAGCTTGGGTATTAAGGCTGAAGGCAACTACAAGTTGGTCGTCACTTTGGACAAGCGAATTCCATACTTTAAGTTGTTGATGGGCTTCCCATTATTCTTCCCACAACAAGAAAAGGCAGTAGAAAAGTACGGTTCTAAATACGGTACAGCTTCTAAGTACATGGTTTACGATGGACCATTTAAGCAAACCGGTTGGACTGGCTCAAACCTTTCATGGAGCTTAAAGAAGAACCCAGATTACTGGGATAAGAAGCACGTTAAGTTGAACACCATTAACTACAGTGTTCAAAAGACGCCATCAACTGCTTACAACTTGTACCAAGCTGGCAAGATTGATGCCGTGGCATTGGATGCTTCAGAAACCAAGAACTTGAAGAACCAAAAAGGCTTTACCCTTCGTCCAGGTGCAAGTACTTTCTACTTACAATACAACGAAGCTAAGAATAAGAATTTAAAGAATGCAAACTTACGTCGTGCTATCTCTCTTGCAATTAACAGAAAAGCTTTAACTAGTGCCTTAGGTGGTGCTAACAAGCCAGCAAGTTCATTAACAGCTGCAGGTCTTACCAAAGTTGAAGGTCAAGACTTTGCTACTAAGGCTAAGGACACTCAATACAGTAAGTACGATCCAGCTGAAGCTAAGAAGCTTTACAAGAAAGCACTTAAAGAATTAGGTGTGAAGAGCGTATCCTTAACGATTTTGTCTGATGATACCGATGCTGGTGAAAAGACCACTGAAACTCTTCAAAGTGAAATTGAAGAAAACTTAAAAGGCATTAAGATCAGTGTTCAAAACCTTCCATTCAAGACTCGTTTGAGCCGTTCAACTTCCGGCAACTTCGATATCGTTGTTAGTGGTTGGGGTGCAGACTTCGCCGATCCAATTTCATTTGACGATTTGTTCACTACCAACAACCCAAACAACAACGGTAAGTGGAAGAACAGCGAATACGATAAGTTAATTGCCGCTTCTAAGACTACAAGCAACAGCGAAGAACGTTATAACGACCTTGTAAAGGCAGAAAAGATCTTGCTGAAGGATCAAGGTATTACTCCTTTGTACTACCAAACTACAGCTTGGTTGATTCGTCCAAACATCAAGGGCTTGATCTACAACGCCGCTGGTGCTAACTACAACTTCAAGGAAGCATATGTTTCAAGTAGCAAATAATATAGGAGCTGCTGAGTCAAAAAGAGATAGCTGCAGCAGTTGGCTATCTCTTTTTGATTAGAAAGTGTATTAAGTTATGAAATTAAATTGGAAACGATGGCTTGCAGCAGGTCTTGCTGTTGGAGCATGTGCGCTGGCACTGACAGCCTGTTCAAGTGGTTCAAGTTCATCTACTAGTGCTAAACAAACAATTTCTTGGATGGAAATATCTGAAATTGAAGGGATGGACCAATCAGTTGTTACCGACTCAACTAGTTTTAACCAATTGAACAACACGATGGAAGGTTTCTATCGTTTGGGTAAAAATTCAAAGATTGAACCCGGAATTGCCACTAAGACTACAGTCTCAAAGGATGGTAAAACATGGATTTTCACTTTGAGAAAGAATGCTAAGTGGTCCAATGGTGATCCTGTAACCGCCAAGGATTTCGTATATTCATGGCGCAGAACGGTTAACCCAAAGACCAATTCACAATATTCATACTTGTTCTCAGGCATTAAAAATGCTGACGCTATCATAGCTGGTAAGAAGTCAGCCAATACTTTAGGCATTCAAGCCGAAGGCAATTACAAAGTTAAGGTTACTTTGGATAGAAGAATTCCATACTTCAAGCTGCTGATGGGCTTCCCATTATTTGCACCTGAAAATGAAAAAGCGGTTAAGAAGTTTGGCAAGAAGTATGGTACAGCTTCTAAATACATGGTTTATGATGGTCCATTTGTTCAAAAGGGCTGGACTGGTACCAACTTAACCTGGAAATTGGTTAAGAACAAGAATTACTGGGACAAGAAGGCTGTTAAACTGCAAACGATTAACTACAGTGTTCAAAAGACTCCTTCAACCGACTACAACTTATACCAAGCTGGCAAGCTTGATGCCGCTATTCTTAGTGCCCAAGCAGCTAAGACTTTGAAAGGACAAAGCGGCTACACTGTTCGTCAAACTTCATCAACACAATACCTTGAAATCAATCAAGCCAAGAACAATGGCTTAAAGAATCTTAACTTACGTAAGGCAATTTCAATGGCAATTGACCGTAAAGGCTTAGCTAGCGCTGTTGGTGGCGCAAATAAGCCAGCCACTACTTTATCTGCACCTGGCATGACGATTGTTAATGGCAAGGACTACACTGATTTGGTTCAAAATTCTCAAACCAAGGCTCTTTGCACATACAATCCGACTAAAGCCAAGGCCTACTTCAAGAAGGCTTTGAAGGAATTAGGCAAGAGCAAGCTTTCATACACAATCCTTTGCTACGATGATGATGCTTCTAAGAAGGCAGCTGAATCAATTCAAAGCAACCTTGAAGAAAACTTAAAGGGCTTAACTATTAACATTTCAAGCATGCCTAAGAAATCTGCTTTGAGTCGTGGGGTTGCCGGCAACTTTGAGATCTTCTTAACGGGCTGGCAAGCTGACTTCAACGACCCAATTTCATTCCTTGACATGAACACTACCAACAACTCATACAACTGGCAAAAGTGGTCCAACAAGCAATACGACAAGTTGGTTGCTGCTTCTAAGACTACTTCAAGCTCAAGTCAACGTTGGAATGATTTAGCTAAAGCCGAACAAATTATCATTGAACAACAAGGTGTAACACCACTTTACCACGCAGCAAGCGCTTGGATGATTCGTCCATCTGTTAAGAACGTTGTCTTCAACGGTGCAGGTGCCAACTACGACTTCAAGACCGCTTATGTTACAAAATAAACAACAATTTTTAACCTACCAATTTATTAAACACATATCCTCTCTTTATATAAAATAAGAAGCTAGAAAAAATATTCTAGCTTCTTTTCTTTTGCACTTGACCAAAATATATTCAACTAGTAAAGTATAGCTAATTTAAGTTAATAATGAATTATTTAGAAAAGGAGAGCAGTTTCGATGTCAAATTGGGATACAAAGTTTGCCAAAAAAGGTTTAACTTTTGATGATGTTTTGCTTATTCCAGCAGAAAGTCATGTTTTGCCAAATGAAGTAGATTTAAGTACGAAGTTAGCTAATAATTTACAATTAAACATTCCACTGATCAGTGCCGGGATGGATACGGTCACTGAAGGTGCAATGGCGATCGCAATGGCTCTGCAAGGTGGCTTGGGCGTTGTTCACAAGAACATGTCAATTCAAGCACAAGCAGGAGAAGTTGCTAATGTTAAAAGCGTAGTTGTACCAAATGGCGCAACAAAGGCCGCAGTCGATGATCAAAATCGTTTGCTCTGTGCAGCTGCAGTTGGTGTAACCAGTGATACTTTTGAAAGAGCTGAAGCATTACTAGAAGCAGGTGCAGACGCAATTGTAATTGATACGGCTCATGGTCACTCAGCTGGCGTATTGCGCAAGATTAAAGAGTTCCGTGAACATTTTCCAAACCAAACTTTAATTGCTGGTAACGTTGCTACTGGCGATGCTACTCGCGCATTGTTTGATGCTGGTGTTGACGTAGTTAAAGTCGGAATTGGACCTGGCTCAATTTGTACCACTAGAATCGTCGCCGGTGTTGGTGTTCCGCAAATTACCGCGATTTATGATGCAGCTACGGCTGCTCGTGAATACCACAAGCCAATTATTGCCGATGGTGGTATTAAGTACTCTGGTGACGTTGTTAAGGCTTTAGCAGCAGGTGGTAATGCCGTAATGCTCGGAAGCATGCTTTCAGGTACTACCGAAGCTCCTGGCGATATTTTTGAAGATAACGGCAAGAAGTACAAGCGCTACCGTGGCATGGGTTCAGTTGGTGCTATGGCTCAAGCTCATGGTTCAAGCGACCGTTACTTCCAAGGCGGTGTTAACGAAGCCAACAAGCTTGTTCCTGAAGGTGTTGAAGCTCGTGTTGAATACAAGGGTGATGTCAGCGATGTTGTCTTCCAAATCGATGGTGGCCTTCGTTCAGGCATGGGCTACTGTGGTGCCGCAAACATTAACGAATTGATTGATAAGGCACAATTTGTTCAAATTACCAATGCTGGTTTGCGTGAATCACACCCACACGATGTGCAAATGACTAAGGCAGCTCCTAACTATAAGTAATTTAAATAAAATAGCTAATAGTAGATATAGCAAGCAATAAGAGAAAAGGATTTGATCCTTTTCTCTTATTTTTTTAATTAATATGTTATTTTCTTAGACAATTTCCATTTTTCTGCTATAATTAGACCAAACATTAAAAAATGATGTGAAGATTAAAACAAAAATAGGGAGCTGTTAATATGGCTAAATACTTATTAAAACGTATTTTATATATGTTCCTCACTTTGTTTATTGTAGCAACGGTAACTTTTTTCTTAATGAAATTAATGCCAGGTTCTCCATATGCTAATGAAGCAAAGATGACGCCAACACAGTTAAAAATTATGAATGAGCAATATGGTTTGAATAAACCTGTTTGGTTGCAATATCTCATTTATATCGGAGGAATGCTCCATGGTGATTTTGGAACATCCTTCCAATACAGCAACCAGCCAGTTTCATCATTAATTGCCTCTCGTCTAGGTGCATCTTGTCAATTAGGTTTGCAAGCCTTAATTCTTGGTGTTGTTTTGGGCGTTATCATCGGTGCAATTGCCGCAATGAGACAAGGCACATGGGTTGATTCTACAGCAACTGTTTTTGCAATTATTGGTAAATCGGTCCCTAACTTTGTTTTAGCAGTTCTTCTGCAGTACTACATCGGTTTGAAATTAGGTTGGTTCCCAATCGCTGGCTGGGGTCAATTCTCAGAAACGATTTTGCCAACCATCGCCTTGGCGGTAGGTCCATTAGCTGAAACCGCGCGGTTCATCAGAACGAGCATGGTTGATACTTTAAGCAGTGACTATATTGAATTAGGTAAGGCCAAAGGTTTGAGCAGAATTGAAGTTATCCGCAAGCACGCAATGCGTAACTCAGTTATTCCACTGGTTACTTTAATTGGACCATATGCGGTAGCTTTGATGACTGGTTCAATGGTTATTGAAAATATCTTCAATATTCCTGGAATCGGGGAACAATTTGTTAAGTCAATTTTGACGAATGATTACCCAACAATTATGGGAATTACGATGGTCTACTGTATCGGATTGGTCATCGTATTGCTGATCACGGATATTGTTTATGGCTTGATTGACCCAAGAATTAGATTAGCTGGAAACGAGAATTAATGATCTATGGATGAAAAAGATTTAAAACTTAGTCCAGATGCCTTTGAACCATTACCAAAGAGTCAGGCTCAAGATAATGAAAAAATTGCGGGTCCGGCACTTTCATTTGGTCAAAACGTTTGGATCAGATTCAAGCAAAGAAAAGCAGCGGTTTTGTCTGCAATTGTAATTATTTTGATGGTGGTTATAGCTTTTGGCTCAACGCCATTTATTAATAAGGCAACTTTGGTTAAATCCAATCCACAATATGCCAACTTGCCAGCTAAGGTTCCAGGCTGTAGTGCCATTAATGGCTTGAACGGCAAGATCAAACAAAATGGTCAATGGGTTGATGCTTATGCCCAAAACAATGTGCCGAAGAATAAATATTTCTTAGCCGGAACGGATTACTTAGGTCGTTCATTGGGCCAAAGAATTATTTACGGTACTAAGATTTCACTGATCGTTGCCCTGGTAGCTGCCTTCTTCGATCTGACGATCGGAGTCGCGTACGGAATAATTTCCGGATGGAAAGGCGGAGGAGTCGATAACGTCATGCAGCGGATTATTGAAATTATCTCCTCTGTTCCTAATTTGATTATCGTTGTTTTGATGCTGATTGTTTTAAAACCAGGTATTACTTCAATTATCTTGGCAATTGCCATTTCTAGTTGGACAACAATGGCCCGGCAGATCAGGGCGGAGACCTTGAGTTTAAAGAATGAAGAATATATTTTAGCAGCACGTTCATTAGGTGAATCAGGTTGGAAGATTGCGATTAAGCACTTAATTCCTAACCTTTCAAGTATCATCATTATTCAGACGATGTACACCATTCCAAGTGCCATCTTCTTCGAAGCATTCCTGAGCTTCATCGGAATTGGGATTACAGCTCCTCAAACTTCATTGGGTGTATTGCTTAACGAAGGTCAAAAGAACTTCCAATTCTTGTCATATCAAATGTGGTATCCAGCAATTGTCCTTTGTATTTTGATGATTGCTTTCAACTTATTAGGTGATGGCTTACGTGATGCGTTCGATCCTAAGGGACAAAGATAGGGAGGCAGAAGCTAAATGCCAAAGAGAATTTTAGATGTTAAAAATTTGAAAATCGACTTCCATACCTATGCTGGTGAAGTTAAGGCAATTCGCAATGTGTCTTTCCACTTAAACGAAGGTGAAACGTTAGCGATCGTAGGTGAATCAGGTTCAGGAAAATCAGTTACTACGCGTTCGATTATCGGATTGCTTGCCCGTAATGCGCAAATCATGGGTGGCGAAATTGATTTCCATGGAAAAAATTTGCTGGATATTTCGGAAAAAGAATGGCAAAAGATTCGTGGCAATGAAATTGCAATGATTTTCCAGGATCCGATGACTTCACTGGATCCAACGATGAAAATTGGACAACAAATTGCGGAACCTTTGATCAAACATAAGGGAGCTTCAAAGAAGGAAGCTTGGGCCAAAGCCTTGGAAATGATGAAGGCCGTAGGTATTCCAAATGCCGAAGAAAGAATCAATGAATATCCGCACCAATTTTCAGGTGGGATGCGGCAGAGAATCGTGATTGCGATTGCACTGATCTGTGAACCTGAGATTCTGCTGGCAGATGAACCAACAACTGCTTTGGACGTAACGGTACAGGCCGAAATTTTGGACTTGATGAATAGTCTGCAAAAGCGGGTTAAAACTTCTATTATTTTCATAACGCACGACTTGGGCGTAGTTGCCGGAATGGCCGATCGCGTTGCCGTTATGTATGCCGGTGAATTCATGGAGTATGGCACGGTTGATGAAATCTTTTATAACCCACAGCACCCATATACTTGGGGCCTGATTAACTCAATGCCTACTTTGGAAAGCAACACTTTGGAATCAATTCCAGGTACGCCACCAGATCTGCTTGATCCGCCAAAAGGCGATCCATTCGCTCCAAGAAACAAATATGCAATGAAGATTGACGTACAGCGTAAACCACCTTTCTTTAAGGTATCAGATACGCATTATGCTGCTACTTGGCTGCTTGCGCCAGGGGCACCGAAGGTAGAACCACCTCTGGAAATTCAAAGACGGTGGAAGAAATTTAAGCTAATGCAAGAACAAGATAAAGTAGAGCAAAACTAGTAACAGCTGAAAGGAGATATTTATGCCAGAAAAGAAAAAGCTTTTGCAAGTGAAGCATTTAAAGCAATACTTTAAAAATGGTCGCGTAATCACCAAGGCTGTTGACGATGTTAGTTTTGATATCTATGAAGGTGAAACTTTTGGCTTGGTAGGTGAATCAGGTTCAGGGAAAACAACGACCGGACGTTCAATTTTGCAGCTTTATAAACCAACGGCTGGTGAAGTGATTTTTGAAGGCAAGAATGTTGAGAATTTAAAGAGTCGTGAAGAAAAATTGGCCTTCCGGCGGGATGCCCAAATGATTTTTCAGGATCCATATGCATCACTTAACCCTAGAATGACGGTTGAAGATATTATCGCTGAAGGGCTGGATATTCACCATTTGGTGAAAAACAAGGAAGAACGTCGAGAAAAGGTTGAAGAACTGCTTGAAACTGTCGGTTTAAACCGTAGTCACGCCAGTCGTTTTCCACACGAATTCTCTGGTGGTCAGAGACAAAGAATTGGGATTGCTCGCGCTTTGGCAGTAGAACCAAAATTTATTGTTGCTGATGAACCAATTTCTGCTTTGGATGTATCGATTCAGGCCCAAGTTGTTAACTTGATGATCGATTTGCAGAAGAAGCATGGCTTGACCTATTTGTTTATTGCCCACGATTTATCAATGGTTAAGTTTATTTCTGATCGAATTGGGGTTATGCACTTCGGTAAATTGCTGGAAGTTGGTCCGGCAGATGCAGTTTATGACAAACCGCTTCATGACTACACTAAGAGTTTAATTTCTGCTGTGCCTGTACCTGATCCTGAGGTTGAAAGAAACCGGCACAGAATCGCTTATGATGCTCAAAAAGAAGAAATGGACGGCAAGCCGCGGTCAATGCACGAGATTCGCCCAGGTCACTTTGTAAGATGCAGTGACGATGAGGTAGAGCATTATCAAAAGGTAGCGGAGAGTTATGAATGATGTTCAACACAAAAACTTGTTTTTTGATGTTGAACACATCTTGATTGCGAAGCAAGCAAGCTAACCTTGGACACAAAAACTTGTTTTTTGATGTTGAACACATCTTGATACTAAAAAAGGCTTTGAGAATTTTCTCAAAGCCTTTTTTAGTATTTTAATTCTGATTTATGCTAATGAGTCCCAAAGTGGAAGGTCAGTAATTTCACCTTCAGCAAGCTTCTTTTGCTCAGCAGTCAAATACTTCTTATGAACAACAACTTCGTAAACATAGTCGTTGAACCAATCGTTGTTCATAACGTAGTAACCCTTGGCACCAGATTTATCACCCCAAGAATTTTCTACCTTCCATTGACGAATGTCGCCGTTGTCTTCATCGACACCAACTAAAGTCATAGCATGGCTAACCATGCCTACACCGGTTCTTAAACGATCAGCCTTGCTCATATCAAGGTTAACGCCAAACAAATCATTCAATTTGTAAAGGTTAGTATCAAGGTAACCGGTCTTACGGTCCATTTGACGAAGAACATCGTTACCAAACCAAACAGCTTCGCCATCTTTTAATTGAGCAATAGCTGCTTGTGACAAGTATTCCATTGGTACGTTTAAAAGCTTGATTCTGTATGAACCTTCGATGTTGTCTTCACCTGGAAGGCCGTAAAGCTTGTTGTATTCGTGGTCAGGAGCGTTTGTCAAAACAACATAGTCGTCAAAGTCCAAATCGCCTAAATACTTGTGCAAGAATTCAGTTGGAGTTAAGTTCTTTTCCAAATGATACTTCTTATCATCATCACGGTATTCAAGGTCAAACTTCTTAGGTGGTTCACCAACTGCGATTGCAGTCATGCGGTAAACTTCGCTCAAGAATTTCTTGCGGGTCTTTTCAATTTCTTTGTCTTTGCCTTCTTGTTTTAACTTACGCAAAACAAGAGTATCCTTCTTAAGCTTGTCACCCAAAGCAGTAGCAAAGCCGGTGGTGTCATTTGTATTGGCATTTTCTGGCATTGCGTATGAAGGAACGACACCGTACTTAGCGATCAAAGCTGCAGCCATATGGAATTGACCACCATCGCCGCCAGCAAAGTCTAAGTCAGCCCTAACTTCACGTGAGTCAAGGGGCTTGTCAGCATTCTTCAATACTTGATCGTAAAAAATATTGGCCCGCTCGATCTTGTCCCAGAAGAAGTTGTAAGCTTGTGAGAAAGTGAAGTTCTTAGCTTTGTACTTCTTGCCAAAGAAGTGACGAGTAATGTTTAATGCTGAAAAGAGCCAGCAACGACCAGAATGCTTTTGGTTGGTAACATTGTCAGTATCTAATTCAGTTGAAAATACGCGAGTTAATTCACCTTGAACGCGTTCATTATATGAAGCTTCAAGAACGCCGCTTCTTTGAGCAGCGCGGGCAATAACTTGATTTTGAGGATCTGCGTTGAATTCTTTTGAAAACTCATCGAGTTCTTGCAGAGTTAATTCATGAGCCATAAAAAATCTCCCTTTTAATCTTTTCTTAAATTAATTACTATTTTATGCCTAATTTTATTTAAAGTAAAAGAAAAGTGGACTAACTTTACTGAATCCACTTTCCTTAGAGAATTATGTAAATTGTTAATTTATAGGGACTTCTTGAAATATTCTATAAACTAATCAATTTTAATTGAACTGTCACTGCTATCAGCAGCTTGCTTCGGCAAAGTAACAGTCAATACACCATCATCATACTTTGCATGAATCTGATTTGCAACTACATTTGGCAATCTAAATGAACGAGAAACATGTCCTTCGGTTCTTTCTTTGTGGATAATATTGCGTTTCTTGTCACTTTCATCTTTGAATGATTTTCTTGAAGCATCAACGCTTAAGATCCCATCACGGTAGTTTAAATTGATGTCTGATTTATTCATTCCAGGCATGTCAATCTTTACAACGTAATCTTTGTCACTTTCAGCGACATCGGATTGCATTAAGTCGCTTATTTCTTTATCATCGAAAAGGTTCTTTGGAAAACCAAACCAATCATTCATTGCATCAAACATATCGTTGTGACGATTCATCAATTCGTTTGCCATATTCAAGACTTCCTTTCATTCCTTACACTGATTATTGTAGTAGCTTTTATTAATTATTCAACTATTTAGCACTCTGAAGTGTATAGTGCTAAAAATATTTAAAAAGTTGATTAAACAAGCTTTACACCTTGTGGATAATTTTTTAAAATCAAGCATAGACAACAGAAAAGAGCTAATTTAAAGATGGTTTATTATCAAAAAATGACTCCAGAAGGGTATAAAGAAATTGAAGATGAAATTGCACGTTTAAAAAAGGATCGTCCTCGCCGCATTAAAATTTTGCAACAGGCCAGATCGATGGGTGATTTATCTGAGAATACTGAATATACTGAAGCCAAGCGTGATTTAGGTCACTTGCAGAGTCGCTTGCGTTATTTAGGCAAGCAGCTTAAGTACGCTGAAGTAATTGAAGCTAAGAACGATGGTAAGGTCAACATGGGTTCAACCGTCGTTTTGAAATTCGACGATGATGAAGAAACAGAAGAATATCAAATTGTTGGTCGGATGGAGGCAGATTTAGCAAAAGGAAAGACTGCCTTTGATTCGCCATTAGGGCAGGCAATTATGAAGCAGCAGGCCGGCAGCAGTGTTACGGTTTCAGCGCCAGCTGGAGACTATTCTGTAACAATTGTGGAGGTAAAGTAGCCTCCTATTTTTTGTTGCTTTTTCAAACATCTGTTCGTATAATATAACTATCGAACAAGTGTTTGAAGAAAAGAGCTGAGATTGATGTATGACTATCGCTATGAGCCGCATCGTTTAATTTTTATGATTGATAACAAGTCCTTTTTTGCCAGCTGCGAAGCTTTGCGCATGGGGATTAATCCGATGAAAGCAGTGCTGGCGGTAATGTCACATCAGCCTCATTCTAGTTTTGGATCAGGACTAATTATGGCTGCCTCGCCGCTTGCTAAGAAAAAATATGGTCTTTCGAATGTTATGCGGGCGCGTGATATTCCCAAAGCAGCATTTAAAGCTGGAAAAGATAAATTAATGCTGGTTGAACCGCACATGAATTTATACATTAAACGCAGCATGCAAGTACTGGATATTTTTCGCAAATACGCCGCAGAAGACGATATCCATGTTTATTCAATCGACGAGAGCATGATTGATATGACGAAGTCTTGGCGTTTATTCGGGGATGATCCGTATTATGTGGGCCATAAAATTCAAAAAGATATTCATGATACGCTTGGTCTTTATACTACTTGCGGAATCGGAGAAAATCCGCTTTTGGCAAAACTAGCAATGGATATTTCAGCTAAGCATCGGACCTCAATGATTGATTATTGGCACTACATTGACGTTCCGGATACAATTTGGAAAATCCCTAACTTAGAAGATGTATGGGGCATCAACACCAGAACTGCTAACCATTTGCGCCGCATTGGCATCAATAATATGTATCAATTGGCGCACAGCGATCCGGAGATTTTGAAGCGTGAATTCGGTGTTATCGGTGAGCAATTATTTGCAATGAGCTGGGGCGTTGACCGCAGCATTATTAGTCAGAAGTATTTTCCGGTAAGTAAAAGCTATGGCAACTCCCAGGTGCTGACAAGAGATTATTTTGACCAACGTGAAATTGAAATTGTCATCAGAGAAATCGGCGAGCAGGTAGCTGCCAGGATTCGTGCACATGGACTAAAGGCCGGCCGGGTTGGCTTATTTGTAGGTTATTCTTTTGAAGAGCGCGAGCATGTCGATCATCGCGGCGGTTTTAATATTCAGCAAAAGATTACGCCAACGAGTGATAACAGTGAATTGGTACATGAATTGCTGGCGCTTTTTCGTAAAAAATGGCATGGTGAAGCAGTCCGCGTATTAGGCGTCGACTATAGTCATTTGGCTCCAGATACTGAACAGCAATTGAACTTTTTCATGACGCCGGCGCAGCAAATTAAAAGACGCAATTTTGATTTAACGATTGATCAGATTCGCAAGCGCTATGGTTTTGCCAGTTTGGTTAAAGCTTCCAGTTTATTGAAAGGTGCAACGGCAATTCAACGCAGTTCTTTAGTTGGCGGCCATAACGGTGGCAATGCCTATGAATGATTTTGATCGTAAAGTAGAGCAATTTTTTAAAAATTATCAGGATCGTGGCATGAAAAAATGGGCCGGCTTTTTTCTTAGCGACCACACTTTGAAAATCAATAAGGATAAGGCTAAGCGGGCAATTGTTTATCAAAAAAAGCCCAGCATGAATGAAGATGAAATTAGTCAGTTGCTTTTTAAGGCGTTCAGCGACCACTATTACGTGCAGGTTCAGTTAAAAGAACTCGATGATGATGGTAAATTGAAGGCCGATATTTGCGGCTTTGTAGAAGGATATCAGGAGCAATTAATTATTATTTCAGGTCAAAAAGTCGCAATTGATGATATTAATAATGTGACAATAAAATGTTAAATTTACGAAATTGTACTTTCTTTAATTTATAAAAGAAAGATTTTTTGCTATAATATCTGCTTTAGATACACATAAATACATTAGCAGAATATTGGAGTGAAAATTTTGAATACGCCTGAATCAAGAGAGGGTAACTTGATTCGCTATATCGTTTATACTGTTGGCTATTTGATGGTGGTCGGTGTAGTTAAACTAGTTACCAATAATTCACCGATTAGAATATGGGACCTAATCCTATTTGGCTTAATTACAGTGATGGTTGGCTTGTTTTACATTTATCGTTTTAACCGTGAACAGCGCTTTTTCAAGCGCCGGCATTCATTGTCATTTTTAGGCGATATAGGTCTTACAATTGGATTGACGCTGTTAGTAACAGCCTTGCGCATTATGGTGATGTATTTGCAGGCATACAACAAGATCAGCTGGTATGGTTTTCAAATTATCTATTTAAAGCATGAAAGCATACCAATGTTTTGGTTTTTGATAGTAGCCAATGGTTTAGTTTTGCCGATCTTGCAAGAATATTTGGCAACTGGCTTTTTATTTAATTATTTGTTTAGACAAAACACCAAATTAGCGGCAATTGCGGGAATCATTACTTCAGGTATAGTTTTCAGTATTCTTAACTTCCAATTGTCTTGGCCGCTCTTAGCAATTGATGTTATGTTCGGCACAATTTTTGCCTGGTCTTACTTATATACGCAAGCTTTATGGATGCCAATGTATTTGTCAATTTTAAGTGGTTTGCTCATTGTAGTTATGACTTAGAGCAACAAAAAAGTGTTTAGTAAAAATCCTAAACACTTTTTTCTTTTAAGCGGATAGCGTGAATCGAACCCGCATCTTCAGCTTGGGAAGCTGACGTTCTACCATTTAACTATACCCGCATTACTCCAATATTTTATCATGATTAGAGCGGGGAGCCAAATTAATTTTTATGAGGCAGTTGTTTAACCTGCAGTTTGAAATTTTGGCGATCGATTAAATCGGTAAAATTCTGAAATAGCCAATGGCGCAATTCTTCCGGCTTGATTACTAGTGGCATTCGATTATGAATTGGTGCCATTTCCTGATTAGGTTCAGTGGTGACCATTGCAAAATGATTTTGATCGTAGATTCCCGCGATAAGGGTTAGGGGATGCTCCCGATCTGAAAAACTAAAGGATTCGTGATATTTTTTATCACCGGCGGAATACGTTTTTTTACTGTATTCAAAAAATTCACTGGTGATGATAATGCAGCGCTGCCGGGCAAAAGATTTGTCCCACATGGAAGGCTTAGCTTCATAAAAGCGCTCGATTCGTGCGTTGAATAACGGTTTATTATCCTTGGGACTTGGATAGCCCCACGTTTTTTGCGCAAGCTGCAGCTGATTATTTTGATAAAGCAAAACAGGTGCGGTTTTTCCAGGGAAAATATCGCCAGCCTCACTGTTAAAAGTGGGCTTAACCAGTGGTAAGTTCAAATCATGCTTTAAGTACTGCGAAATCTCATATAAAGCGGGCAAGCGAAATTGATGACACATGTGCTCCACCTCCTCTAATATTGTAACTGATTTAAGGAGAGTTTAATCATAGCTTGATTTTTGCTAAAATTGAGCATAATAAGGATAAAAGATTAACGCAAATTAATAATAGAAAGAGAAAAAATTATGGCAAAAGAAATTTTTCTTACAGGTGATCGCCCAACAGGCAAACTTCACATCGGTCACTACATCGGTTCATTGAAAAACAGAGTTAAGCTTCAAAATGAAGGCAAATATGATCCTTACATTATGATTGCTGATACGCAAGCTTTGACTGACAATGCTCGTGATCCAGAAAAAATTCAAAATTCATTGATTCAAGTCGCTTTGGATTATTTAGCTGTTGGCCTTGATCCGGAAAAATCAACGATTTTTGTTCAATCACAAATCCCAGCTTTATTTGAATTAACGGCTTATTACATGGATTTGGTAACTGTATCGCGTTTGGAAAGAAACCCAACTGTTAAAACAGAAATTAAGCAAAAGGGCTTCAATGACTCAATTCCTGTTGGTTTCTTGAACTATCCAGTTTCACAAGCTGCCGATATCACTGCCTTTAAGGCTACTTTAGTTCCAGTAGGCGATGACCAGGAACCAATGATCGAGCAAGCTCGTGAAATTGTGCGGACTTTTAATCGTGTATACGACTGCGATGTATTGGTTGAACCTAAAGGCTTCTTCCCACCTAAAGGTTCAGGCCGTCTTCCAGGCCTTGATGGCAATGCAAAGATGTCTAAGTCGCTTGGCAACTGCATTTACTTGTCAGATGATGCTAAGACTGTCCAAAAGAAAGTAATGTCAATGTACACTGATCCTAACCACATTCACGTTGAAGATCCAGGAAAAGTTGAAGGCAATACTGTCTTTACTTATCTTGATGTTTTTGATCAAGACAAGGACAAAGTGGCAGAACTTAAGGAAGAGTATCAAAAGGGCGGCCTTGGTGACGTAAAGATTAAGCGTTATTTGAATAAGGTTTTGGAAAATGAACTAGAACCAATTCGTGAACGCAGAGCTAAATATGCCCAAGATACAGATGCTGTTTACGAAATGCTGGTTGAAGGCTCAAAGAAAGCAAACGTGAAAGCCAACCAAACTCTTCAAGAAGTTAGAGATGCTATTGGTTTGAATTATTTTGGTCACTTTGATAAGTAAGAAGGCTTAAAAATGCGCGATCGAATTCCTTGGAAACAATACTTTATGATGCAGGCATTAGTAATTGCCCAACGCTCTACCTGTAATCGGGCTTTGGTCGGCAGTGTTTTAGTAAGAAACAATCGGATTATCGGAACCGGCTACAATGGTTCAATATCCGGACAACCGCACTGCGATGATGTTGGGCACCAGATGGTTGATGGTCATTGCGTCAGAACGATTCACTCAGAGATGAATTCCCTGATTCAATGTGCCAAAAATGGCGTTTCAACTGATGGCACAGAGATCTATGTTACTCATTTTCCGTGCTATAATTGCACTAAGGCTCTAGTTCAAGCGGGTGTTAAACGGATAAACTATTATTTCAACTATCGTGATAATCCGCTGGCAATGAAGCTCTTACAAGATTGCGGGGTGCCACATGAGCAGATTAAAATTGATCGAAAATACGTTGAAAGCTTGGAGCATAAACTTGAAGAAGACGAAAATTACTAAATTATTTATGCTATTGCTGCTGGCAATCGGCTTTGTGACAACAACCGCTTTTGTCCAGCCGAATATCGATGATGCAGCACATGTAATTAACTCTAAGACGCAAAAGTTAATTGAGGCTAAGAACAACCGCTATTTGCAAACTAAAGAACAGCCACAAGTTGCTGTAGTAACGGTCAAACGTTTGAACAAGTTGACGCCAGCTCATTTGAGCGAAATGAAGCGGACGGCTTATATCGTAGTTGGCGTTAAGGGCAAGAAGAAAAATGTTCAGATTTATTCTTCTAAAGATTTGCATAGCGCATTTACTGCCGAAACACGACTGAATATTATTCGCGCAGCTGCCAAAGATTTGCGCAGCACCAATTCAGCCACTTTTAATAAAGGCTTGCGTTTTGTCTTCAGAGCCTGCACGACCAGAATTGATCATCAGTATCAATATTCGCTGGATAAATATGATTTATCGACTGCGGAACAGGATAAGATTGATCACCCTAATCGGGTAGCTTTGCCGATTGCTTTGGCTGTGGTCATTTTGATCGGGGTCTTGATGTATTTCTTTAGACAAATTCGTAGAAAAAATAGTCATAATAACTAATCAAGATTTGACGTTGGCTGCTTTTAAGTATTAAACTACTCAAGGAATGAAATAAGTTAGCAAATAAACTGTTAGGTGAGACTCCTACGTGAACACACGCTATCGCCCGGAAACATCTAGAGATGCCAACGGGTTAAATAGGTGTCGTCGACTTAAGGCGAGATCCAGATAGCTAGCATGTGCTTACGTCACGTAGTGTTAAAACTGAACGACGAGTACAAGAAGCCTTGTTTGGCATGAAGGTCACCTGCAGAAATTGCAGGTGACCTTTTTGGTTTGTTTGCATAAAACGAAGAAGCTGGGGAGGGCTTATGCTAAAGACAACGGATAAAAAGAAGCTAAATGACGTTGATTTACAGTGGGTTAAGCAAATAGCACAAGAAACTCGTGTCGGCACTTTGGCGAGGCTTCACGCAAGTGCAGAAGGCTTATCGACTAAACAAGCTTTAATCAACCGCAAATAATACGGTTCTAATGAATTAGAAAACAGGGCCAAGGAATCAAAAATGCATTTCTTGCTCGAAGCATTTATTACTCCTTTTACCATCGTTTTATTGCTTAAAAATATTTTCCCACTCGGTGGAAATAATAATTTGGGCACGATTATAGTAAATGCCGCGATGATTCTAATTGCTGGCGTTAGCAGTTTTGTTCAAAATATTAGAACTTCTGATACTGTCGATAATTTGCTCAAAATGGTGTCAGTTACTACCAATATCAAGCGTGATGGCGAAGACCAGGAATTGCCAACTGATCAGGTAGTCGTGGGCGACATTATTAATTTGTCAGCCGGCGATATGGTACCAGCTGATATGCGGCTTTTACGCAGCAAGGACCTGTTTTGTACAACAAGTTCGATTAATGGCGACTACAATCCAAAAGAAAAAATTGCCAATAAGCAGCCTCGTTTTGAAAAGGTTAATGACTATTTAGACTATCCGAATATTTTGTATGAAGGAACGACCATCGTTTCTGGCTCTGGCGTTGGGGTGTGTTTGCGACCGGCAACCATACTTTATTTGGCAGAATTGTCGAATCCGTCAATAAAAAGCAGCTGCGTAAAAATACTTTTAACCTTCCTTGATCCGCCAAAAGAAAGTGCCCGTGCTTCGCTTGCTAAACTTAAGCAGCATGCGACTAGCGCGGTTATCATGGTCAGCTTTGTTGCCGGCATTATTGGGATGGCAATACCATATACGGCTACTGGTCAAATATTGCAATTTACGGCTTTTCCAAGCGAATATCTCATTTTGGTTTTTGCCCTAATGATTTTTTATCTGCTATTGACCAGCTTGATCAAATTAATTTACTTAAAGCACAAGAAATTTTTAATTTAACACTAAAAAAAGGGGACTCCTAGTAAGGAATTCCTTTTTTGATGGTGTATTATTGTATGTAAGATTATTTTCATTTAAGGAGTATCAAAAAGTATGGCTGATAAAAAGACTTTTTATATTACAACCCCAATTTATTACCCATCTGGTAAGTTAACAATCGGTAATGCATATACGACAATTGCGGCTGATTCAATGGCCCGTTACAAGCGTGCTCAAGGTTATGATACCTTCTTCTTAACTGGAACTGACGAGCACGGTTTAAAGATTGAACAAAAAGCTGAAAAACAAGGCATTAAGCCTCAAGAATTTGTTGATAAAATGGCAGCTTCATACAAGAAGTTGTGGAAGATGCTGGATATTTCCTATGACAAATTTATCCGGACGACTGATCCACAACATGTTAAAGCTGTACAAAAGATTTTTGAAAAATTATTAAAGCAAGGCGATATCTACCTTGGCGAATACACTGGCTGGTACTCAGTTGAAGATGAAGAATACTTCACTGAATCGCAGCTTGCCGAAGTTTACAAAGATGATGACGGCAATGTTATCGGTGGTAAAGCACCATCAGGTCACGAAGTTCGATTGGTTAAGGAACCTTCATACTTCTTCAAGATGAGCAAGTATGCCGACAGATTGGTTCAATACTATAAGGACCATCCAGATTTCATTTTGCCTCACTCACGTGAAAAAGAAATGATCAACAACTTCATCAAGCCAGGTTTGGAAGACCTTTCTGTAACGCGGACGACTGTTGACTGGGGAATTCCAGTTCCAAGCGATCCAAAGCACGTTGTTTATGTTTGGATCGATGCTTTGTCCAACTATATTACAGCATTAGGTTATGGCTCAGATGATGATTCACTCTTTAAGAAATACTGGCCCGCAGATGTTCATTTGGTAGGTAAGGAAATTGTCCGTTTCCACACCATTTACTGGCCAATTATGCTGATGGCATTAGGCTTGCCGCTTCCTAAGCAAATTTTTGGCCACGGCTGGGTATTGATGAAAGACGGCAAGATGTCTAAGTCCAAGGGCAACGCCGTTTATCCAGAAATGATTGTTGAACGTTACGGCCTTGATGCTCTTCGCTACTACTTGATGCGTGAAATTCCATTTGGTTCAGATGGAATCTTTACTCCTGAAGACTTTGTTGAAAGAGTAAACTTTGACTTGGCTAATGACCTTGGCAACCTTTTGAACAGAACAGTTTCCATGATCAATCAATACCAAGATGGCGAAGTAGCACCTGTTGCTAGCGACCAAGATGAATTCGGTACAGATTTGATTAAAACTGCTAAAGAAACAATTGCCGAATACCAAAAGCAAATGGATGCTTTGCACTTCTCCCAAGCTTTGGATGCAATTTGGAAATTGATTTCTCGTGCCAACAAGTACATTGATGAAACCACTCCTTGGACTTTGAACAAAGAGGGCAAGAAGGAAGAATTGTCACGGGTAATTAGCAACTTAGCTGAAAGTTTGCGGATTGTGGCAATTTTGATTTCACCAATTATGACCGAAAGCCCACTTAAAATGTTTAAGCAGCTTGGTCTTGACTGGAATAATGCGGAAGAAAAGAAACTTGAATTTGCTGGCTTTGACTGGAATGTCAAGGTAACAGAAAAACCAACGCCAATCTTCCCAAGACTTAAGAATGATATTGAAGTGAAATACATCAAAGAACAAATGAAGAAGGCTAAGCCAAAGAAGCAAACCAGAAGCGAGCAAAAAGAAGGTAAGCAAATTACCATTGACGACTTTAACAAGGTTAAAATTCAAGTCGGCAAGATCTTGTCAGTTGAACCAGTTCAAGGCTCAAGCAAGCTCCTCTTGTTCAAGCTCGACTTTGGCGATGGCCAAGAAAGACAAATTTTGAGCGGCATTCGCAAATTCTATCCAGATGCAAGTGAACTTTTGGATAAGAAGGTTTTGGCCGTTACTAACTTGAAGCCACGCAAGATGCTTGGTCATGAAAGCCAAGGTATGCTTTTGTCTAGTGAAAAGAACGGCGAAATCAAGTTGGCCCTTGTTGGGGATGAACATGCTGTTGGAGCTGAATTAGGCTAATGGAACTTATTGACAACCACACGCATTTAAATGATGAACCTTTTCGCGGAAAAGAAGAATATTACCTTGAACGAGCAAAAGCTTTGGGCGTAACCAAAGTTATTTGTGCGGGACAGGATCCAGATTTCAATCAGCGAGCAATTGATTTAGCAGACCGTTTTGATGAAGTTTATGCAATGGTCGGCTATTGTCCCGATGTGGCGAAGGATTTTGATCAAAAAGCAGAAGATGAATTGATTGAGCAGTTGCAAATGCCTAAGGTTGTAGCTTTAGGCGAAGTAGGCCTTGACTATTATTGGGATGAATCGCCACGCGATGTGCAAAGGGAAGTTTTTGCACGTCAAATTGAAATTGCTCATGAATTAAAAATGCCGGTTAATATTCACACCAGAGATGCTTTTGAAGATTGCTATAACATTTTGAAAAACAGCAATCTTGAATATGGTGCAATATTGCACAGCTTTAATGGTGGCGTAGATTGGCTGAATCGATTTTTGAAATTGAACGTCTACTTCTCTTATTCAGGTGTTGTTTCATTTACTAAAGCAACAGAAGTTCACGAATCGGCCAAGGCTGTTCCAATGGATCGCTTTTTGATTGAAACAGATGCGCCATACTTAACGCCCAAGCCATATCGTGGCCATCAAAACGAAACGGGTTATGTGCGTTACGTGGCCGAAGCAATTGCCAAGTTAAAAGGAATTACTCTAGATGAAATAGCTAAAGCTACATATGCAAATACTGTGAGAGTTTATGATCTTAAATAAAAAGAAATTTAATGCGGTTGTTGTCGTTGAGGGAAAAGACGATACGATCCGCTTGAAACAATTTTTCCCGGGAATTGAAACAGTAGAAACGAACGGTTCGGCTGTCTCCGATGAAGTATTGGCCGAATTGAAAAAATTAAGTCAAAGTCGTGAGATCATCGTATTTACTGATCCAGACTTTAATGGCGAACGCATTCGGCGAATTGTAACCAAGGCAGTCCCAACTGCTAAGCAAGCTTTTATCACGCGTAAGGAAGGCGAGCCGCAAAAACGAGGCAACAGTCTTGGGGTTGAGCATGCTTCAAAAGAAGCATTAGAGCGTGCTTTAGGTGATTTGCACGAAGTCGAAGAAACTAAGAGTGACCTGACCTTTCCACGTTATCGTGAATTAGGCTTGGCTGCCGGAAGTGGCTCTAAGCAATTGCGCGAAAAAGTAGGCGCGGTTTTAAGCATCGGTTACGGCAATGCTAAGACTTTTTATCAGCGCTTGAATACTTTTGGCATTGGCTATGCGGAATTGAAGCATGCAGTTGAGGAGGCTAAGAATGACTAATCGAATTCCGATCGGGTCACCGGTTAGAACGCAGGCAATTATTAATCGCTACTTTGTTAAAGCAAAGAAGAATTTAGGACAAAATTTCTTAGTTGATCAAAATGCAATTTTAGGAATTGTCAATGCCGCTGATATTCAAGAAGGAGACCAAGTAATTGAAATTGGTCCCGGAATCGGTTCATTGACTGAGCAGCTTTTGCTTCATGGTGCCAAAGTATTCGCTTATGAAGTTGATGATAGTTTGCCTAAAATTTTGCAAAACGAATTGCCAGCCAAAATAGGAGATCAGCCACTTGACCAGCGTTTCCATTTGCTGCTTAAAGATGTTTTGCAGGCTGATTTTAAAAAGGATATTGGTGCTTTCTTTGATTTTAGTCAGCCGATTAAAGTAGTTGCCAATTTGCCTTATTACATTACAACGCCAATTATCTTTGCTTTGGCAGAATCTGATCTGCGTTTTGCCAGTTTAACCTTGATGATGCAAAAGGAAGTTGCTGAACGCTTAGAAGCAAAACCAGGCAGCAAAGCTTATGGCCCGCTTACTATTGCAACTCAAACGCAGATGCATGTTGAACTGGCCTTGCAAGTTGACCATACCTCATTTATGCCACGGCCTAAGGTGGATTCAAGCGTTGTAGTTTTAACGCCAATAGAGCATAAACCTGATGTTGGTCGGCGGGCACATTTTAACAAGGTAGTGAAAATGTGTTTTGCTCAAAGAAGAAAGACGCTCAACAATAATTTAAAGAATTTGATTCCGGATGCTGATAAAAGAGCAGAATTGATAGCTAGTCTTGGTGTTGACCCTAAGATCAGGCCGGAAGACTTAACGATTGCGCAATTTATTAAAATTGCCAATGCTATTGCCTAAGCAATAATTACGAGTTTGTGAACGATCTTGCTAATAAATTAAAATTATGATAAAATCGACACAAAGGAGTTGTTTCTTAATGCCAACATCAATTCACACGATTAAAGCAAAGTTAGATTCTCACTTAGGCGATCCTTTAACAGTAGTTGCCCACGTGGGACGTAAGAAGATTACAAAAAGACGGGGAGTTTTACGCGAAACTTTTCCGGAAGTGTTTGTAGTTGATTTAGACCAACATCAAAATAATTTTAAACATGTTTCTTATAGTTACACTGATTTATTAACTAAGAATATTGCATTAGAATTTGATGATGAATCTGAAGAAGCCGAAGCTTAAATAACTAGCAAATGAAATTTTGTCACTAACATTTTTGAAAATGTTAGTGCTTTTTTTTCTCTTTTAGAGTATATTGGAAAAGATAAATACAAACATTAAGAAAGGAAATTACATGAAACGTTCAGAAAGATTGGTGGACATGACTAAATATTTAATGGAGCGTCCGCATACTTTAATTTCTTTGCCCTTCTTTGCTAAGCGTTATGATGCCGCAAAATCATCCATTTCTGAAGACTTGGCTATTTTGAAGCACACACTTGCTGGCAATCAGGATGGCATTTTGGAAACTGCTGCAGGTGCTGCTGGTGGTGTACGCTATATTCCATATTTAGGTCAAAAGCATGCTGAAGACTACTTAGCAGATTTATCTTCACGAATTGAAGATTCAAGCAGAATTTTGCCAGGTGGTTTTGTTTACTTATCAGATATTTTAGGCAATTCACAAGACTTGCAAAAGATTGGCGAATTAATTGCAACTCATTTTGCTTATTCAAAAGTTGATGCAGTTATGACAGTTGAAACCAAAGGAATTCCGTTAGCTGAAGCGGTTGCTCGTTATTTGGACGTTCCTTTTGTCACTGCTCGCAAGCGCTCAAAAGTTACTGAAGGAGCTACTGTTTCTGTTAACTACATTTCTTCTTCACTTTCACGAGTAGCCAAGATGGAATTGCCAACTAGAGCATTGCAAAAAGGCGCCAATGTCTTAATCGTCGATGACTTTATGAAGGGCGGCGGTACCTTGACTGGAATGGAAGAATTAGTTAAGGAATTTGAAGGCAGTATTTCTGGCATTTGCGTTCTTTGTGAAGCAGACTTTGATAAAGAAAAATTAGTCGATAATTATCTTTCTTTGGTTAAGATCAGCAAGATCGATACGCAAAAACGAATCATTTTAGCTGAACCAGGCAACTTCTTGGGTCAAACGGACTTTAGTCGTTTTTAAAATAAAAATGGTATACTATTATCTAGTTTTGATAATTAAGAGGTTTAATCAATGAAAAAATATGTAGTTGTTCTTGCCGCAGGCAAGGGTACGCGAATGAAGTCTAAACTTTACAAAGTTTTACATAAGGTTTGTGGCAAAACGATGGTGGAACACGTTGTTGACGCTGCACGTGGCGTTGATCCAGAAGAAATCATCACTGTTGTTGGTACTGGTGCAGGCGAAGTAGAAAAGATTTTAACTGGCAAGTCTGATTTTGCCTTCCAAGAAAAACAATTGGGAACCGGGGATGCCGTATTAACAGCTAAAGAAAAATTGGCTGATAAAGATGGCGCTACCTTGGTAGTAACTGGTGATACCCCATTATTTACAACTAATACTTTTAAGAATTTGTTTGCTTATCATGCAGAAAAAGAAAATGCAGCTACTGTTTTGACTGCTGAAGCTCCAAATCCATTTGGCTATGGTCGAATTATTCGTGATGACCAAGGCAATGTTTTAAGAATCGTTGAACAAAAAGACGGTAAGCCAGAGGAATTGAAGGTTAAGGAAATTAACACTGGCGTCTTTTGCTTCGATAACAAGAAATTGTTTGAAGCTTTAAAGCATGTTGATAACAACAACGCTCAAGGTGAATACTACTTAACTGATGTTCTTGAAATTTTGCGTAATGAAGGCGAACGCGTTGGTGCATATAAGATGCCTGACTTCAGTGAAAGTCTTGGCGTAAATGATCGAATCGCTTTAGCCCAAGCAACTAAGATTATGCAAAAGAGAATCAATGAAGCTCACATGCGTAACGGTGTTTCCTTTATTGATCCTGCAACTGCTTATATCGATAGCGATGTTAAAATTGGCAATGATACTGTTATTGAAGGCAATGTTGTCATTAAAGGCAATACTGAAATTGGCAGCGATTGCTTGATTACCAACGGTTCAAGAATTGTTGACTCTAAGATTGGCAATGGCGTAACAATTACTTCTTCTACTTTGCAAGAAGCTGAAATGGATGACAATACTGATATTGGTCCTAACTCACACCTTCGTCCAAAGGCTGTTGTTCGTCAAGGCGCTCATATCGGCAACTTTGTTGAAGTCAAGAAGGCTGAAATTGGTGAAAATACCAAGGTAGGTCACTTAACTTATGTTGGCGATGCTACTTTAGGCAAAGACATTAATATCGGTTGTGGTACTATCTTCTCAAACTACGATGGTGTTAAGAAGTTCCATACTAATGTCGGTGATCACTCCTTTATCGGTGCAGGTTCAACCTTAATTGCACCAATCAATGTGGCTGACCATGCCTTTATTGCAGCTGATACCACTGTTACTAAGGATGTTGATAAGTACGACATGGCAATTGGTCGTGGCCGTCAAGTCAACAAGCCAGATTATTGGCATAAGCTTCCTCTTTCCAAAGGCAAGGATTGGGAATAAAAAATTATTGTTAAGAAGAAAGACTGGGAAAATTTCTCAGTCTTTTTGCTTTATAATAATCATTGAAAAATAAACATAAAGGGAGATTAGAGATCAAATGAAGCGAAAAATTTTAATGTTGATGGCGACATTATGCAGCTTATTAATTTTTTCGCAGCCTGCCTTAGCAAGCAGTACTAAAAAGACAACGACCACTATTCCTAGTACATGGATTAAGACGGTTTCTAAAAATAGCTACGTTGTTTTAAAGAAAAATACTTACTTTTTAACCAGCAAGAATAAAAAGACGAAAACACTGGCTAAAAAAGGCAAGGGGTATCGTATTTATTATCTGCGCTACGGCAAAAAAAATTACTATGCCACTAAAAATAAGCAATGGCTGCCAATTTCGGCTGTCTATGGCACGGTCTGGTATAAGGCTGCCGGCGGAAGCATGATGGTGCTGACGACAAAAAAAACCAAGAGCACGGTTACATATACAATTTATGATCCTGTAGCGACGACTTCATTAGTGTTGAAACGCAATTCGTATGTTTATAACAGTCGTGGCTATTTAAATAAAGGCACGGTTAAAGTCCTGAAAAAAGGCACGCGTTTGAAAGGCTATTCAATTCAAAAGGTCAATGGCACCAGCTTTTATGTCACTAACAAAGGCTGGATTAAAGCCAAAAACGTTTCAAAAACTAAGAAAGTCTAAATTTCTCTCCTAAAGTTGCGCCATTTTTTATTTTTGGCTTACAATAGTTAGTGAACTGTGAGGTTTAAAACTGTTTATAGTGAGGAAGAGAAATATGAAATTAAGTCACAAATTAGTTATGGTTTCTGTTGCTGCATTAATGGGTGTAAGTCCAGTTTTGGCTGCTGCCCCAAATGCAAACGTTGTTCAAGCTGCTACTAGCTCAACTCACACTGTTTATGGTGATAAAGTTACTGCTACTAAGACAATGTATTTTGTTAACAACAGTGGCAAGAAGACTAGCAAAAAAGCTTACAAGGGTTCAACTTATAAGATTTGGAGAGTCAAGGAAGTAAATGGTGAATACTACTATGCTATCCAAAGCAATTCTGAGTACTGGATCCCAGCTGCTTCAACCAAGGGTACTGTTAGCTACAAAGTAAGCGGCAAGACCATTACCCTTACTACTAATGGTAAAACTGTTACTGTTAAGTCTGCTGCAACTAAGAGCACTTCAACTAAGAAGACTACTAGCAAGACAACAACTACTAAGAAGAGCAGCTCCACTTCTTCTAGTTCAAAGAAGGCCACTACTAAGACTACTGTTACTAAGTTGGTAACTGTTCGCAAGGCTCAAGTTTATACTAACAAGGGCAAAAAGGCTACTACTTACATGGGCAGCAAGAAGTACACTGTTATTGGCAAGGGTGTTAAGATTAACGGCTTAGGCACTAAGACAATCAGCGGCGTTAAGTACTACGCTTTGCAACCAGGCAAGTATTACATTAAGGCCAGCGACGTAAAGACTAGATAAATATTACAAGTCTTTATCAACTAGATTAATTATCTATTATAAAGAGAACTTCTTAATGAAGTTCTCTTTTCTTTTGCGTTATAATACTAACGTATTTACTAGTGTTTATTTATAAGGTAGAGGTATATATGAAATTAAGTCATAAATTAGTTACAGTTTCTGCAGCTGCTTTGATCGGCATCAGTCCAGTTCTTGCTGCTGGCGTGCAAAATACTACAAGTACAACTGTTCAAGCAGCAACCACTAAGGCAGATACAATTGTTTTGTCACATTATTCATACGTTTACTCATCAACTGGCAAACGTATCACCAAGTACAAGTACAACGGCAAGACTTATTCAAAACTTGCTAAAGGTACTTCTCTTAAGGCATACGGAACCAAGAAGATTGATGGCAAAGTTTACTACTTCCTTGGCAACAATAGTTACGTTAAGGCTGTTAATGTTGGTACTGTTAATGGCAAGAAGGTAACTACTGGCAGTGCTAAGGCTTCTGCTGAAGCTTCTACTACTAAGAGAATTAAGTTGACTCACAATGCTTATGTTTATGATAAAAATGGCAAGAGAATCAGGTCAGCAGGTACTTTAAAGAAAAATGCGACTGTGGCTTACGTTGGCACCAAGACAATTGGCGGCAAGTCATACTATAACTTAGGAAAAGGTCAATACATTAAGAAGGCTAATGCTAAGGTAGTTAAAACTTCTACTAATGACATTGATACTGATGATGACGAAACTTACATTACTTTAGTTTCTAACTCTATTGTTTATGATAAAAACGGTAGTTATACTGAACCAGCCCAATACGGAATCAAGGGTTCACAATATGCCGTTCTTGGCGCTAAGAAGATTGGTGGAAAGTGGTACTATCAAATTGGTGAAAACCAATACATCAAGGCTGTTAATGCTTATGTTTCTCAAGGCAAGACCATTATTACAGACCCAACTTACGTTGAACCAACTCCAACTAACACTACAGCTGACACCATTGTTACGATGAAGACTGATGCACCAACTTACAACTCTAAAGGTGAGGCTGTAAGCAGCAATCCATTTAGTGCTGGCCAAAGCTTGCGTGTAAGCAGCATGTTATGGATTTGGGTAAAATCTGAAAACCAAGCAGTCGAATTCTACAAGATTGCTAGTGATTCATCATCATACGTTAAGGTAAGCGATGTTCAATTAGTAAGCGGCAGTCAATTAACACCAACTAACACTATGCAAGATGCTAAGGATGCTGTTACTGTTGCTACTAGCTCAGACAAGAGTCAATTAAACAGCTTGATCAGCAATGCTTCAACTGTAAAGCAAAGCGATGCTTACAAGTTATCGGCTAATACTTTGAGAAGCACTTACGACTCAGCTATAACTGCTGGTGAAAAGGTTAATAATTCAAGCACTGCAACTGTTGCTCAAGTTAAGCAAGCTGTTTCAGCCATCACTTCAGCTCAATCTGCTTTGAATGGTGCTCGCGTAAATGTTACTGACAGAAACGTCCTTACGCAAACTGAAATTGCTGCAATTATCAAGGTTGCAGCTGCAGCTAACGACGTTAACGAAAGCGATATTCAATACACTAATAACCAAACTTTGACAATCAATTCATCTAATGGTCAAAGCCGAACTTTGAATATTTCTGATTACATCAACTAATTTGATTAATCGAGCTTTTAAATAGAATCGATATCCAATTTGGGTGTCGATTCTATTTTTTTGGAGAAAAGTTACAGTTTGAATACAAGTAAAAAGTTTTAAAAAAAGTAGTTTAAAATAATAGCGTAAAAGTAAAGTTAGCAGCTTGGAGAAGTGGGATATTTATGCTAGGATTTTCAATTTATGTTGGCCGGATGCTAACGGCTGATGATTACAATTACTTAATTGAAATGAGAAATGCCGGCTTTGATACGGTATTTACTTCTTTACAGATTAATGAAAATGATCCTGAACAGACTAAGAGTTACCTAAAGGAATTGACCAAGTGGTGCTCAAATCTTGATCTGTCAATTATTGCTGATGTTTCGGCAGTTGGATTAGAAAAAATCGGTATCGATATTCATGATGTCGGACAAGTTCAGGCTCTTGATTTAACTGGCTTGAGAATCGATGCAGGCATCGGCATGGATGTAGTTGCCAAATTATCTAAGTCAATGCCAATTGCCCTAAATGCAAGTACGATTACAGAAAAAGACTTGCTCGATTTAAAGAAGTACAACGCTGCTTTTGATCATTTGGTCGCTTGGCATAATTATTATCCACGTCCTGAGACTGGCTTGGGAGCAGAATGGTTAGATAAAAAGAATAAATGGCTCAAGGAGCATGATTTGCAGACACTGGCCTTTATTCCAGGTGACGGAGAATTACGTAGCCCAATTTTTGCAGGCTTGCCAACGCTTGAATGTCAACGGCATGAGAATCCGTTGGCAGCGATGATTGAATTGAAAAAATTGCATGTAGATCATGTTTTTGTTGGGGATGTTTCCCTTAAGCAAAGTACGATCAACAGTTTTATCAATTATTTAAAGCAGGATGCGATCACACTGCATATTGATCGGGATTTGCCAGAATTAACTGAAAACACATGGCATAACCGGACTGACGTCGCAGAACAGGTTGTTCGACTGCAGGAAGGCAGAGAAAGACAATTGTTTAATACTGGCCTGCAGGAGACTAAACCACGTCCACAGGGCAGTATAACCTGCGATAACGACAAGTATTTGCACTACAAGGGTGAATTGCAGATAACCAAGATCGATTTGCCAGCTGATGAGCGGGTGAATGTTATTGGGCATGTTGTGTCAAACGATCTAGATTTATTGAAAGTTATTGGAGCTGGCACCAAAATTATTTTTAAAAAAAGTGACTTGCAATAAATAACGGCTGTTATATAATAATCTTAGACGCAAGACAGAACAGAGAAAAAACAGTTTAACAGAGAAAAGCAGTCAATCAATTGAATTGGCTGCTTTTTGTTTTTGGCAAAATTAAGCTATATTAGATTTATTTTTATTGAATCTCTGCTAAAATAAAGGTTGTTAGCATATTTTTATGGAGGAAATTATGTCTTATAAAGACGATTTAATGATTTTTGCCCTTAATTCAAATGTACCTTTGGCACAAAAGATCGCTGATCGAGTTGGCGTTCCACTTTCAAAATCAAGTGTTGAACGTTTTAGTGACGGCGAGATTCAAATCAATATTGATGAATCTGTTCGTGGTAAAGATGTATATTTGATTCAATCCACCAGTGATCCAGTTAATGATAACTTGATGGAACTGTTGATCATGATTGATGCCGTTCGTCGTGCAAGTGCACGCAGCATCAACATTGTCATGCCTTACTATGGTTATGCTCGTCAAGACCGTCTGACTCGTGCTCGTGAACCAATCACTGCTAAGCTCGTAGCTGATATGTTGCAAACTGCTGGTGCTGATCGAGTATTGTCACTTGACTTGCACGCTCCTCAAATTCAAGGTTTCTTCGATATTCCTGTTGATAATTTGATGGGTGCTCCACTTTTGGCTGACTACTTCTTACGCAACAAGCTGCAAGAAAATGCCGTTGTTGTTTCTCCAGACCACGGTGGTGTTACTCGTGCAAGAAAGCTTGCTGAATTCTTGGGTACAGGAATCGCAATTGTTGATAAACGTCGCCCAAGAGCCAATGTTGCCGAAATTATGAACATTATCGGTGACGTTAAAGGTAAACGTGCCATCATTATCGATGATATGATCGATACTGCCGGTACCATTACTTTAGCAGCTAAGGCCTTGATGGATGCAGGCGCAACTGAAGTTTATGCTTCAGCTACTCACGCTGTTTTGTCTGGTCCAGCTATCAAGAGATTAAATGACTCACCAATTAAGAATTTAGTCTTAACAGATTCAATTAATCAACCAGCTGAAAAGAAGCTCGACAAGATGCTTTTGGTATCCGTTGGACCATTAATGGGTGATGCAATTAAACTTATTCAAACTCGCCGAGCATTAAGTCCATTGTTCAACCAAAGATACGAAGCCAGTCACGAAGTTGAAGAATAAAATTTAATAGCGATTATCAAAAAGGGATGAATCATTCTAATGTGATTCATCCCTTTTTTGTATAAAATCATTTCTTCTTGTTAGGTCTTCTTAAATATCGTAATTCGCCATTTCTTACGTATTTTTGAAATTCTTGATAAAGAGGATCGAAAATTTGCGGTTCATCATCGTTTGACAGCATTGTTCTGGGGAAGAAGAAGCGTTCATCCCCTTGGAAAGTACCATTCAGCGCGCGAACCAGCGGACTTAATTCTGACAATTCAATCAGACCGCCATCATCCTGCATGATTTCGATTTGGCTGTTGGCGTTTTTACCGGTCGGTTTATACGCATCATATGGTTCATCAAAGGCCGAATTGATATCAGTATAATAGTCAGGATCAAAACCTGCTTGCTTGATTAAATCTTTTAGCTTAGGAAGCAGATTTTTGGTCTCTTCATTGATTTTGACACTGGCCAATGGCTTTCTATACAAGTAGCGTTTGCAAAGATCTGACAAAATTGGATCGTTTGCTTCAGTCCACATTGAAAAGTTGGTTTCCATCACGCCATCATCTAATTTAAGGTAATCTTCCAAAGTCCAATTGCCGTCCAAAAACTTTGCCAAACGGGGCGTTACCGGCAATGTTCCTTGTTCATAAACATCCTTTGCCCGTTGCAATAGATGGTGAAGAATTACTTCCATTGATCGGCCTACTGGGTGGAAGTAGACTTGCTGGTACATTTGATAGCGGGAGACGATATAGTCTTCTACGGCATGCATGCCGTTATTGGTAAAGCAAATGCCATCACTGTAAGGACGAATAACACGCAGGATTCTCGACAAGTCGAATTGACCATAAGTTACGCCAGTGAAGTAGGCATCTCTTTGCAAATAGTCCATCCGATCGGCATCAGCCTGACTGGAGATCATCTTAACAACTTGCGCGTTAGGATAAGTCTTCGCAATTACGCTTGCGACTGCTTCAGGAAAGTTAGGTGCAACTTGTCTTAGGGCCTGGTTGATCTCGGTATGCGGATCAGTAATAATTTTTTGCCCTAATTTTTCATGATTGGTCCCAAATAAATGCTCAAATGTATGCGAATAAGGACCGTGACCGATGTCGTGCAGCAAGCCGGCACATTCTACCAGCAAGCGATTGTCATCATCCCAGAGCCCATCTCCTGGACAAAGGGAGGGATATTTTTTGGCAAAAATGTCACAAATTCTTCGCGTTAACTCATAAACACCCAAATTATGTTCAAAGCGCGTATGAGTAGCTCCATCAAAAACGAAGCTGATAGGTCCTAATTGTTTGATTCTGCGCATGCGTTGAAATTCTTTTGATTGCAGAATATCAAGAACGACTTGGTCTTCAATATGAATATAGCCGTGAACCGGGTCACGCAGAACAACCTCGGTCGGTAATTTTTTACTTTGAAATCTTGGCATAAAAATTCCTCGAGCTGAATCTTTAATTTTTTAGCAAATATAGCTTAAAATATATAATAACTAACTAAATTATAACAAATAGATGAGTGGCACGATGAAGATAAACATTGATTTAACAAGCACAATTACGCAAGAAAAAGACAGTGAGACTTTTCATAAAAACATCGACGGCGAAATCAAAAAAGATGATAAGACAATTCGGGTGTCTTACTTGGAAGATGGAACAATCCCTGTTAAAATGCTGCTGAAGGACAATGAATTGATTTTGCGACGTGGCGTAGATCATCAGAATTATTCGTTGATGCGTTTTGTTCCCGGTGAAAAACAAGCTTGTCGCTATGTGGTGAGTGATCGCCAGATGGATTTGACCAGCGTAACCAATTTACTGGAATATGAACCACAAAATGATGGATCTGAAAAACTTCATATTGAATATGACCTCTTTAGTGGGCTATACTTAATAGGTAACTATACAGTCACGTTGATTTTTACTTAAACGCTTAGTAAAATAGTAAAGATTGTAAAAGAGAGGACGTACAACTGTGGGATTAGACAAGTTTAAAGACAAAAACCGCGATGAATTGTCAATGATCGAAGTTGCTCGCGCAATTTTGGAAGATAATGGCAAGAGAATGGCATTTGCTGATATCGTTAACGCTGTTCAAAAATACTTAAACAAGAGCGATGAAGAAATTCGTGAACGTTTGCCACAATTTTATACAGATATGAACACTGATGGTGAATTTATCTCCATGGGTGAAAATGTATGGGCACTTCGTTCATGGTTCCCATACGAATCAGTTGACGAAGAAGTTAACCACCCAGAAGATGAAGACGAAGAATCAACTAGAAAGCACCACAAGAAGGTTAATGCTTTCTTGGCTTCAGCTACTGGCAGCGACGATATCATCGACTATGACAATGATGATCCAGAAGATGATGATTTGGATGCAACTGACGATGACGAAAATGACGACGACTACGATGACACCGATTCAGATTATGATGAAGACAAAGATGACACCGATGATAGCTTGCCAGACGGCATCGAAGGTCAATTGTCACAATTAAATGATGATGATGACGAAGATGATGATTAATTTGCTTGACTTACAGTCAAAAAGCAGATAATATTTTTCTTGGGCACCATATGTGCGTTTAGCTCCCTCTAGTTAGGGAGCTTTTTTTGTTTATTAATTCAGTTAAAAAGAAGGAGAAGCAGGTAAATGACTAAATACATCTTCGTTACTGGCGGTGTCGTATCTTCATTGGGTAAGGGAATCACTGCATCCAGCTTAGGTCGTCTTCTTAAGAACCGCGGTCTTAAAGTAACTATGCAAAAATTTGACCCATATATCAACATCGACCCGGGCACAATGAACCCATACCAACACGGCGAAGTTTATGTTACTGATGATGGTACTGAAGCTGACCTTGACTTAGGCCACTATGAAAGAATCGTTGATGTAAGAACCAGTAAGTACTCTAACGTAACCACTGGTAAGATCTATCAAGAAGTTTTGGAAAAAGAACGTCGTGGTGACTACCATGGTGCTACTGTTCAAGTAATTCCACACATCACTGATATGATCAAAAAGAAGATCATGCGTGCTGCTCTTACAACTGATTCAGACGTAATTATTTCTGAAATCGGCGGAACAGTTGGTGATATTGAATCAACTCCATTCATGGAAGCAATTCGTCAAATGCGTCGTGAAGTTGGTGCTGAAAACGTAATGTACATTCACTGTACTTTGGTTCCATATCTTCACGCAGCAAAGGAAATGAAGACTAAGCCAACGCAGCATTCAGTTGCTGAACTTCGCAGCATCGGTATCCAACCAAACATGTTGGTTTTGCGTGCTGAAAAGCCAGTCGATCAAGAACACAAAGATAAGATTTCTACTTTCACTGATGTTCCAGTTGAAAGAATCATTGAATCAATTGACGCACCATCATTGTTCGATGTGCCTTTAGCATTCCAAAAACAAGGCATGGATCAAAAAGTTTGCGACTTCTTAGGAATTAAGAGTCCACTTCCAAAGGCTGATATGACAGCTTGGACTAGGCTTGATGAACGTGCTAAGAACTTGAAGCACCACACTAAAATTACTTTGGTTGGTAAGTACGTTGACCTTGAAGATGCATATATTTCAGTTACTGACGCTTTGCAACACGCAGGTTATCTTTACAATACCAAGATTGATATTGACAAGGTTCAAGCTGAGAATATTACCGAAGACAACATTGCTGACATTATGAAGGGCTCAGATGGTTTAATCGTTCCTGGTGGTTTTGGTACTCGTGGTCTTGAAGGCATGATTACTGCAATTAAGTATGCTCGTGAAAATGACATTCCATTCTTGGGCATCTGCTTGGGGATGCAAATGGCTAGTGTTGAATTTGCTCGTGACGTGCTTAATCTTGAAGATGCAAACAGTACTGAAGCAGAACCAAACTGCAAGAACAATATTATCGACATCATGGCCGATAAGCGTGATGAAGAAAACATTGGTGGTACTTTGCGTTTAGGTCTTTACCCAGCAACTTTGAAGAAGGGTACTAAGACTAGAGCTGCTTACGATGATCAAGATGTCATTCAAGAACGTCACCGTCACCGTTTCGAATTCAACAACAAGTATCGTGAAGCCTTTGAAAATGCAGGAATGGTCTTCAGTGGCGTTTCACCAGATAACCGTTTGGTAGAAATTATTGAATTGCCAAAGAAGAAATTCTTCATTGCTGCTCAATACCACCCAGAATTTTTGAGCCGTCCACAACGTCCAGAAGGCTTGTTTAAGTCATTTATCGGCGCAGCTAGTGGTTTGCCTGCAGAAGAATTCTAATAACTTGAATAATACAAAAGCTTAAAAAACAAGAGATGAGCAAGCCTCATCTCTTGTTTTTTTGCTTAATATCCTTTAACATTATTATGATTATTGAAAGTAGAAAAGGATTTGTTTTCGCCAATGAAGCAGATGATAATTCATGGTGGGAAACCCCTGCAAGGCGATGTTTGGATCGGTGGCGCAAAGAATTCCACAGTTGCGCTAATTCCAGCTTCAATTTTATCAAGAACGCCAGTAACGCTTGAGGGTGTGCCTCGGATTGCTGATGTAGATAATTTGATGGATTTGTTAGCAGAAATGGATGTACGGTGTGATTTTCGTGAGACGACTTTGCGCATTGATCCAGAAAATATCAAAATGAGCCCATTGCCAGCCGGTAAGATCAAAAGCTTACGTGCATCTTATTACTTTATGGGTGCACTTCTCGGCCGTTTTGGCAAAGCAATTGTAGGTTTTCCAGGTGGTGACGATATTGGCCCACGTCCCATTGACCAGCATATTAAGGGCTTTGAAGCATTAGGCGCATCAGTAAAGAATGAAAATGATCAAATAATAATTACGGCTCCAGGTGAGGGACTTAAGGGTGCGAAGATTCATTTGAAGATGCCATCCGTTGGAGCAACAATGAATATTATTATGGCTAGCGTAACTGCCCAAGGCCAAACAATCATTGAAAATGCTGCTAAGGAACCGGAAATTATTGATTTAGCTACCTTTTTAAACAATATGGGCGCAACTATTCGTGGTGCTGGAACAGATTCAATCAGAATTGAAGGGGTAGATCAGTTAAAGGCACAAATACCGCATACAATTATTCCAGATCGAATTGAGGCAGGCACCTATGTTTCACTCGCTGCCTGCATTGGGAATGGAATTCGCATTCACAACATTATTGAAGAGCACCTTGACTCATATTTGGCTAAGGTTGAAGAAATGGGCGTCGTCATTGATGCTGATGAAGACTCTTTATATGTTTACCCTGCCGGTGATTTGAAGATGGTACAAATTAAGACAGACGTTTATCCAGGCTTTGCAACAGATCTGCAGCAGCCAATTACGCCGCTTCTTCTGACAGCCAAAACAGGCGAAGGTGTTGTCATCGATAATATTTATCCAAAACGAATTGGTCACATTGCTCAGTTGCAAAAGATGGGTGCTGATATTAAGGCCGAAGATAATATTATTCTGGTTCATCCAACAGCTCAGCTTCATGGAGCTGAGGTTACTGCTGGCGAAATTAGAGCTGGCGCTTGTTTAATGATTGCGGGCCTTATGGCTGATGGTACGACGACGATTGATAAGGCTGGCAATATTTTGCGGGGCTATGATCGCGTACAAGAAAAGTTAGAACAATTAGGTGCTGACGCTAAGATTGTGGATGATCCGGATGTGCCTGGTGTGATGGATCCTGTGGAAAATTAATAAATAAGCATAAGAAAAAGATGCCTTAAATAAGGCATCTTTTTTTAGTATCTAAAAATATATTTGATTGTTTAATCTAACAAATCGTATTTCAAAGTCATCAAGCCGTGGCCTTCATCGACCATTTGTCCAAGAAGCTCAACTGTATTGTTGTAAACAGTGTTTGCCATCTTCTTGTTAGCTTCTTCAAGCTTGTCTTGTAATTCCTTGCCCGAGAGGCCCTTTACGGCTTTGTCTGTGTCGTGTTGAATCTTATGACATTCAGACAGACTCTTTTGTTCAAAAACATCCTCAAGCTCGCCATATACCCGATAATTGGTATCACCTAATTGGGCGGTTAACTTGTTAAGCCAGAAAATCTTGTTCAAGTTGAACTTAGGGGTTGTTTGGAAGCATTCAGGCGTATCAGTAACGTTAGTGTAGAATGGGACGAAACTGTTGAACGTATTTGGACCAAATGCTAACCATTGAACACCGGCGATTTCTGCAGGAACATCATTTCTGATTTGCAAAACGTGAGTTTCAAAGTTTCTGTTAATACCGATTGGACGGAAAGTCTTCTTTTGCTCAGGAGTACCTTCATCGCCGTAAGCATCATATGGTGTGTCTTGGTAGTGAGAGCTTTCGGCCCATTTAATGTCTTCGATACTGATCTTGCGGTTAGCGCGGCAAATGAATGGTTGGTCTTGATCGCTTGGTTGACCACCAAAATCAGGATTGAAGAAGTTGTGAATATACCAAGCACGTGGATTGTTGTAGTGAGCATCCTTGATAGTAGAAGAACCAAAGATGTGACGCAAATTGTATCCTTCACGATCTGGGTTTAAATGATATTCCTCAATCAAATCCTTCAGATCAGCTGAGCAGGCAAAGTCAGGATCATCAAATTTGAATTCATCGATATTTAGACGGTTAGGAGCAATTACATATGCATCATCAGGGATGCGACGAGCTGCCCAGTGGTGACCGCCGATTGTTTCAAGGTACCAGATTTCATCTTTATCGGAAAAGGCCATTCCGTTCATTTCATAAGTACCGTATTTTTCAAGCAAATGACCAATTCTCTTCAAACCATCTTTTGCTGAATGAAGGTATGGCAAAGTCAAAGTAATGAAATCTTCTTCACCAAGACCACCATCTTCTGGGTCAAGTAAGGGGTCAACGCCTTGAATACGTGAATTAGTAGTAATTGTTTCAGTAGCAGTCATTGCAACATTTGCTGCATTGATGCCGGCAGCACCCCAAATTCCGTTTTTGCCGGAAACATCAGGAACACTAGTATAACGAAGCGGGGTTTGAGCTAAATCTTCGTCATCGATCTTTTGGTGGCTAATAACGCTTTCGTAGTGCTTAGGTTGATCTTCAGGATTAACTGCTTTAAAACCTTCAGGAATAATAGTTCGACCACCATCTTCACTTCTGGCAATCATAGTGGAACCGTTGATGGTTGCGTCTTTACCGACAAGAATAGTTGTACATTCAGTTTGTTTTCTCATAGGGTAAATTTTCCTTTCTGTGTCTTTATATATTTATATTGTAAGGAAAATAAAAGAAATATGAAAGAAAAAGCTTGAGCAAATGTTCAAGCTTCGTATGGGGTTAAATTGTGTATTGATAGAGATAGTGTAACAACGAATATTTTAAGAGAAAAAGTGGTTACTTTAAACCACCTCTTCCCTTGAGAATTAAGTTAAGAAGCGTAGCACTGACACTGGCGATTACAATGCCGTTGGCTAAGAATAATTGGACGGTTTGTGGCATAGATTGGAAAATTTGTGGGTAACAAGTAACGCCCAAACCTAAACCAATTGAAAGAGCCACGATTAAGATGTTGCGGTTATCGCTCAAATCTACTTTCAGCAGCATCTTGATCCCTTGAACAGCAATCATGGTAAACATTATCAGCATGGCTCCGCCTAAAACTGGTGTTGGAATAATTGTAACAACTGCACCAATTTTTGGCAAAAGTCCCATTGCCATTAAGAGACCAGCGGCCCAGTAGATTGGACGCTTGGTTTTAATTCCTGAAAGTTGCAATAAGCCAACGTTTTGTGAGAAGGTAGTGTAAGGAAAAGTATTGAACAGACCGCCGAAAATTTGAGCTAAGCCTTCAGCACGGTAACCCCGCTTTAAGTCGTCAGCTTTAATATCTTTATGAAGTAAATCGCCCGTGGCAAAGAAGACACCAGTTGATTCGACCATTGACACCAAGGCGATGATAATCATTGTTAAACAAGATGACCATTCGAATTCAGGTTTGCCGAAGTAGAAGAATTGTGGCAAGTGGAACCAGGATGCTTCTAGTACGGGTTTAATTGAAACCATGCCCATCAAGCCGGCAAGAACTGAACCACCAATCAGACCGATCAAAACTGAAATGGATTTAACAAAACCTTTTGCCAAAACTTCAACTAAGACGATGATCAGGATAGTAGCAAAGGCAATAATCAAGTTTTTGCTATCGCCAAAATCCTTTGCTGTTGAAGTTCCGCCACCCATATTTTGAAAGGCAACTGGAATCAAAGTTAAACCGATGACTGTAATCAATGTTCCGGTTACGACAGGTGGGAAGAGCTTTTTAACTTTTGAAAACCAATTTGAAATGAGAATAACGAAAATCCCGGCAACGATGATGGCACCATACATGGTATTAATTGAAAACTTTTGTCCAATCAACTCCAAAGGTGCAACGGCCTGGATGGCACAACCCAAGACAACTGGAAGTCCGATTCCGAAATAGCGATTGCGGAGTAATTGTAAAAGGGTAGCTAGCCCACACATGAAAATATCGATTGAAACCAAGTAGGTCATTTGAACGGCATTGAATTTAAGCGCTGTTCCAATTAACAGTGGAACGGCAACCGCTCCGGAATACATTGCAAGCAAGTGCTGCAGACCTAAGACAGCGGCTTTTTTGTGGCTAACTTCGTGCATTTTATTCTTCTCCTAAAAAGTGAACTTGACCGTCTTTGAAACTGTCAATATTAGCTAAAGCTTCAAAGCGGTAGCCGTGTTCCTTGATCCAGTCACTGCCGCCTTGGAAAGTTTTTGCAACTACTGCACCGATGCCGGCAATCTTGCAGCCCGCTTGATTTGCAATATTGACCATTCCTTTAACGGCTTCACCATGAGCGATAAAGTCATCCAAGATTAAAAGAGTGTCATCTTTAGATAAGAATTTTTCTTCAACACAAATTTTGTTGGTAACTTTCTTAGTGTAAGAGAAGACGTCAGCCCAATAGACTGCATCATTAAGAGTTGATGGCTTTTTCTTTCTGGCAAAAACCATTGGCACTTTCAATTCATAAGCAGCCATGATGCTAGGTGCAATTCCTGAAGCCTCACAGGTTAAAATCTTGGTGATGCCTGCATCTTTAAAGAGACGAGCGAATTCTTTGCCCACAGCCATCATTAATTCTGGATCAACTTGGTGATTCAAAAATGAATTGATTTTAAGTACATCACTTGGCAATACTTGGCCATCTTGTTTAATTCTGTCTTCTAATAACTTCACGTTTTCCTCCCAAAGCACGCAAAAAGGACCTCTTCATACCGCAACTACGGTAAAAGAGATCCTTTGTTTTCTTTTTAATGACTCGATTACCTATAGTCCAGAATTTACGGTTCCGGGTAGAAACTGTTGCCCTTATTGCAACGATATATAGATATTATTATTTTGTTGTTTGTATTTTAACAAAGAAGGATACCGAACGCAAGATCTAATTTTACAAAAATTGTTCGATTTTAATTCAGCGGCTGCTTTTTAATTTTTATGATTGACCTTTTCAATTTTTCCTAGTAGAGTTAGAGAAAAAGTGTCCGAAAAGAGGGAGCAAAGAACAGTGTCAAAAAAGAATCTTAACGGCTTTGACAAAATCATCGTGCTTGACTTTGGTAGTCAATACAACCAATTGATTACTCGTCGTATTCGTGATTTTGGTATTTATTCCGAACTTTTAGCCCATGATATCAGCATTGATAAAATTAAAGAGTTGGCACCAAAGGGAATTATCTTCTCTGGTGGTCCGAACAGTGTTTATGATGATGGCGCTCTTAAGGTTAATCCAGAAATCTTCAAGTTGGGGATTCCAATTTTAGGGATTTGCTACGGGATGCAATTAATGTCATATGATCTGGGCGGCAAGGTTGAAAAGGCTGATAATTCTGAATATGGTCGTGCAGATATTGAAGTTACTGATCCAAATGCAGTTTTATTTAGTGACTTGCCAGAAAAACAATATGTTTGGATGAGTCATGGCGACTTGGTAACTAAGGCTCCAGAAGGCTTCAAAGTTACTGCCAAGAGCAAGAACTGCCCAATTTCTGCCATTGCTAATGATGAAAAGAAGTTTTATGGTATTCAGTTCCACGCTGAAGTTAGAAACTCTGAATATGGCTTGGATATTTTGAAGAACTTTGCCTTTAAAGTTTGTGGTGCTAAAGCAAACTGGACGATGGATGATTTCATTGAAATGAAAATTGATGACATCCGTAAAGAGGTCGGTGACAAGAAGGTTATTTTAGGTCTTTCCGGCGGAGTTGACTCAAGCGTAACTGCTACTCTTTTGCATAAGGCAATTGGCCAGCAATTAACTTGTATTTTTGTTGACCACGGAATGCTTCGTAAAGACGAAGGCGACCAAGTTATGAAGGCCTTAAATAAGGACTTGGGCGTTAACATTATCCGTGTGAATGCGGCAGATCGCTTTTTGGGTAAGTTAAAGGGCGTTACTGATCCTGAAAAGAAGCGGAAGATTATTGGTAAGGAATTTATCGAAGTCTTCAATGAAGAAGCTAAGAAGCTAAATGATGTTGATTTTTTAGCTCAAGGTACTTTGTACACTGATGTAATTGAATCAGGTACTAATACGGCGCAAACAATTAAATCGCACCACAATGTTGGTGGACTTCCTAAGGACATGCACTTCAAGCTGATTGAACCTTTGCGTAAATTGTTCAAGGATGAAGTTCGTGAATTAGGTGAAAAATTGGGCATCCCACATGATCTTGTATGGCGTCAACCATTCCCAGGCCCAGGTTTGGGTATTCGTGTATTAGGTGAAGTTACGCCTGATAAGTTGAAGATCGTGCGTGAATCTGATGCGATTTTGCGTGAAGAAATTAAGAAGGCAGGATTGCAAGAAAAGATTTGGCAATACTTCACGGTTTTGCCAGGCATTCGCTCAGTTGGCGTGATGGGCGATGGCCGGACATACGATTACACGATTGGTATTCGTGCCGTAACTTCAATTGATGGGATGACTGCTGATTTTGCACAGATTCCATGGGATGTGTTAGGTCACATTTCTGATCGAATCGTAAACGAAGTAGATAACGTTAATCGCGTAGTTTACGATGTCACGAGTAAGCCGCCTTCCACGATTGAATGGGAATAAGATACTTATATTACTTAAAGTTGGAAGGGCTATATTAAAGCATTTGTAGGAACTGAAATAAATAAAAAACTACGTTTAACAATATGGTTGTTTGCCAATTGTTTGCCAGAGACTCTTAGTTATTGCTAGGAGTCTTTTTTTGGTAAGTAGGTATGGAGTAAAATTAATAATAAAGATTTAGTGTGATGGATAGAGAAGGATTTGTATTATATGGATGGTAACGAAGAAAATAAAAATCAAAGCTTTATAGATAAATTACATAAAGAGTATTTAAAAAGAGTAGATTATTTTAATGTCCCTGAAGATGAATTAACTAGGTATTCATGGGTAGGAAATAAGAAAATCAAAATTTATGCTATAAAGGTATTTTATGATGAACCTGGATATGATTGTTACACGTTGTTTTTTGCAACTAAGAATAATAAAAATAATAGCGATGAGTTTATTAAATTTGACTTTTCAAAGGAAACAGAAAATCCAGAGTTTAGCCATAAAATTAGAGGTGGAACAAAATATAAATTATCGTGGTTAAAAAACAAAGGCTTATTGGATGAAGAAATTGAAAATGATGTTATTCCTGGATCTATAATTTTCTGGCCTGATGAAAATTGGGATGTTGATATATTTCGTGAGCGTTGGAGTAAAGATTGGGTAGATTATGAATATGACATTACACAAAAAGCAGAAGAAATTCCTACACCTATTCAACCTTTTCCGCAGACACGTCAAAGGTTTTTTGTAGATAGATATCATTTTAATGATATGTTAGAAGATATAGATGATAGTCAATTTACCGATGAGTTTAATCAATGTCTTTTTGCATATGAAAATGAAAAGTGGTTTTTGTGTGCGGTTGGATTAGGAAGCTGTCTAGAGCATCTGATGTATATTATTCTAAAAAATTATGATGAGAAGGGTTATAGAGATAAACAAAATAATGGAATTTTTAAAGGATTTCCCAAAGCACCAACTAGTAGAGATTACGTTCTTGCATTTAGGAAGAATCCTATAAATATTTCTATGAGACAAGAAAGTTTCATAAATTCATTGTTTATGATACGAAACTCTGTAGATCATCATAATACAGGTAAAACACAAAAAAATGCTTGTGATTTACTATTAGATGGTATTTCTGACTTTTATAATGACTATTATGAAAAAAGTGTTCTGTATAAACCTGACAAGTAATAGCAAAGCTGTTGGTAAAATTATTACTGATAGCTTTTTTTGTTTTGCTTTGATAGGTAAAATAATATAAGAATTAAAAGAATAATGGAGACACTATGGCAATTATACAGAATCTAAAACAAAGCATTAATCGTAATGTTGAAGCGATTATGCCTCAAGATGACCAAAAAGAAGAATTTACAAAGGCGCTTGAAGAATATTATAAAAAAATAGCAGAAAACCAAAAACAAACAGAAGAATTTCAAAAAGGAATATTCCGTGATTTTTTAGAAAAGGTTATTCCTAACAAATTTATTAATACTAGTGAAAGAATTGATTTAGCTATTTATAATGGTGAAACCAGCAAAAGTAAGGTTGGCGTCATCGTTGAATATAAAAGACTTTTAGGTAATGAGTCTGAAATGATGAGCAAAGATCATCTAAATGTTAAAGCTTTTAGAGAACTAGTTGCTTATTATCTAAGAGAAAGAATTGTTAATGGAAATTTAGAAGTTAAGAAAGGAATTGTAACTAATGGTTATGATTTCTTTGTTATTGATTCTAATGAGCTTGAAAAGTATTTTTATAAAAATAAAAAGTTAGTTGATCTGTTTAATAAGTTTGAAGCAAGACAACTATCTAGTACCAAAACTGACTTCTTATTTGATGAAGTTATTGCTCCAGCAATTGATAAGGCTTTAACTAAGCCAATTAAAATTGGTTATTTTGATTTAAGAGACTCTCTGAAAGCTAATTCTAATGAGTTTAAAAAGCAAGACATAACCCGTCTTTATAGATTTTTTAGTACTGAAAACCTTTTAAATGAAATGGTTTTTGCAGACTCAAATAGCTTGAATAAGAATTTTTACAATGAGCTTTTATACATTATGGGGCTTCACGAAGAGAAGAAGAGCGGAAATAAGGTTATTAGTAGGTTTAAAGAGGGTAAAAGACAAGATGCTTCTTTAATTGAAAATACTATTGAGCAATTAGATATAAATGATGTTCCAGAAAGAAAACAATTTGATATTGCTATGCAATTGAATGTTGTGTGGATCAATAGAATTTTATTCTTGAAACTCTTGGAATCTTCTTTAGTTAGTTTCAATCATAGTGATGAGTATAAATTCTTGAACTCTAAAAAAATTACTTCTTTTGATGACCTTAATGAGCTTTTCTTCTTGGTAATGGCTAAGAAAGTCGAAGAAAGAAGAGACAGAATAAAAGAAAAGTTCCCATATGTTCCGTATATGAATAGCTCTCTATTTGAAAGAACAGAACTTGAATCTTCAAAAGAAGGTATAAATATTAATGGATTACGTGAAGGTGAAATAGAGGTCTATTCTAAAACAAAATTAAGGGATGCTAATGGTAAGAAGTTAACAGGTAAGGTTCAAATTTTAGATTATCTTTTCAAATTTTTAAATTCATATGATTTTACATCTGCAGTAGATGCTAAGAACAAGAAGAGTCAAGACCAATTAATTAATGCGTCTGTATTGGGGTTAATCTTTGAAAAGATTAATGGTTATAAAGATGGTTCGTTCTTTACGCCAGGGAAAATAACCATGTATATGGCTAAAAGAGCAGTTAGACAAGCTGTTCTCACTAAGGTTAATGAAACTTTAAAAACTGATGCTAAGAGTATAACTGAACTAGGATACATTACCAGAGACTATCATTTCTCTGTTGAAAATCGTAAGAAGATCAGTGATGCAATTGATGAATTAAAAGTCTTGGATCCTGCAGTTGGTTCAGGGCATTTTCTTGTTTCTGTGCTTAATGAATTAATTGCTATTAAAGCATCCCTTAGGGTGTTATTTGATGCTGACGGTAATTTATTAAATGATATTAGTTGTACTGTAGCCAATGATGAATTAATTATTCAAGATGAGTATGGTAATAACTATTCTTATGATGCTAATAAGCCTAATTCATTAAGAGTGCAAAAAGCACTGTTCCAACAAAAAAAGACAATTATTGAAAACTGTCTCTATGGTGTGGATTTAAATCCAAACTCTGTAAATATTTGTCGTTTAAGATTATGGATTGAACTTTTAAAGAACGCATATTATTCAGAAGATGATAATGGGCATAGATATTTAACAACTCTTCCTAATATTGATATTAATATCAAAGTTGGGGATAGTTTGATTCATCGTTATGATCTTACTGATAAATTTGATCTTCGTAAAAAAGACTTTAAGCAATATGTTGAGTTAGTCAAACAATATAAAGATACTAGTGATAAAGGTATTAAATCTGAAATTAATGGCCAGATTAATAGTATTAAAAGTACTTTTGTGAACAGCTGGAGATCTCCTGAAGCTGAAACATATGATAAAGCACTTGCAGAATTAGCAGGAACTACTAACCTTTTTGATCAAAAAGTTGATAATAAAAAAATTGCTGAATTGAGACAAAAAGTTAAAGAAGCAAAAGAAAGCTTTGAAAATAGAAAGGGAGATCCACTTTATAACGCTGCTCTTGAATGGCGTTTAGAATTTCCAGAAGTGTTAGATCAAGATGGTAACTTTGTCGGCTTTGATATTGTTATTGCAAATCCACCATATATTTTTGCTAGAAATCAGTCATTTGATGATAAAACGAAGCAATATTATCTTTCACATTATGAAGTGGATGAATACCAAGCTAATACTTATACGCTGTTTATGGAATTGGGTTATAACTTATTAAAGAAAAATGGTACTTTTGCTTATATCGTGCCTAATAATATGCTGACTATCAATACAGATTCTAAAATGCGAAAGTTTTTGATTAATAAGATGGGTGGATTAATTATTATTAATTCTTTAGATAAAATTTTTGCTGATGCTAGTGTTGATAATTGCTTAATATTTGGTACTAAGACAAAACCATCTCAAATAACAGTAGGTGAATTAATACAAGATGATTACCAAACTTTAGGTACAGTTAATTACAAATTTTTTAAGGATGAGTCTGTAATTAGTATTTCAAAAGTAAAGTATAGGAAATACACTGATGCTTTTAATAAAATAAACTCTTTTAATTCTATATCTAAAGAAAATTTGGCAGTAGTTAAAGCAGGTGTAAACGTCTATGAAGTTGGTAAAGGCATCCCAGCGATGACCAAGAATGATATTAAAGAACATATCTATGAGGCCGATTTTCAAAAAGATGAAACGTATAAACCGTATTTCATGGGACGAACAATTGATAGGTATCAACTTAATTGGGATCATAAATATTTGAAATATGGACCAAATTTAGCAGCAATGAGAGATCCAAAGATTTTTCAAGGAGAAAGAATCTTAATCAGGCAAATACCTACAATGAGTGAGCAGGCAATACTTGCTACTTTTACTGATAAGAATTTTATTAGTGATAGAACATCGATTATACTCACAGATATTAATAAAATTAACATATATTACTTGCTAGGTGTGATTAATTCAAAATGCTTAACGTTATGGTTAATAATGAAGTTTGATAAATTTCAACGGAAAACATTTCCAAGACTAGTAAACACAGATGTTAAACAATTCCCTATACCAATAGCACCACAAGTTCTACAAAAGCAAATTGCAGATGTAGTCTCAGTGATTATGAGTAAAGCAGAATCTAAGCAAGATTACTCTAAAGAAAATGATGAAATTGATGAATTGGTAATGGATGCATATGGATTAACTGACGAAGAGAAGCAAGAAGTTCGAGATTTTACTTTTTAATAATGCTGTTAAATCAGAGTGAGATAACTTTGATTTAACAGTATTTTTTTATTGAATTATAAAACGATCATAGTATTTAGGCTTGAACTGAAATAAGTAATTATCAATCATTTTATTTAATATAGTAATAGTATTTGTAAAGATAAATTCACTCTCATTAAATTGTGGAAATTCATTTTCTTTGTCTAGGCGTGTCATATATTCTGAATAATATGAAGCATTTAAACTGGAAGAAAATTCTTCTATTGTTTTATTTGATCTTTCTAAATAACCAATGAAGTGATCAATTTCGTGATAATTTTCTTTCCATTCATTATTGATTTTAAAATTAGGAAAAGTTGTAGCCTCAAGAAGTTTTATATCATTTATACCAATAGCATTAAGCATTTGGATCTTATTGTTCGTAATGGGATTAAGGTCAAAATCTAATCCATTGATTTGAAAAGGGATTCCATTAATTTTTGAATGATTATCAAATAGTTTGTAATTGTTAATTTGAGTTTCCATTTGTAATAAGTGCTTAACTAACTGTATTTTCTGATTTGCAACTGATTTAATTTTAGAATCTGCTGTAATCCATTTTTCTAAATTAATCCATGAGTTAATTTGTGTATCACTTCGAGTTATAATTTGTAAATTTTTGAGTAATTAAGGAGATGCTAGTAAATGAATTATTAATAATATCATTTAAATAATTGAAAGCTTCTTTTTTATTTAAAAAGAGTGTGTCGAAATATTTAACTTCCTTATCTAGTGGATTGTTAGGGTCATCATTTGAAACTGTCAAATCTTTTGTGTAAATAGATCTTTCTCATAGATTGAT
>NZ_DICZ01000023.1:0-39894 GCF_002417895.1 Lactobacillus sp. UBA5813 | reverse complement strand
TCTTAACTTAATGACATTGGTTGGGTAGTCTCTCTTTTTTTATCTTCAAATAAAGAATATAATTAAAGTATCCTTTGATTTAAATTAAAAGCCAGATTATAATTGGTGCAACAGTGTTACAGGAGAAATAATTATGGTCGATTTAACAAAAATACATGAAAAAAGGTTTGGTTGAACAAAAGCCTGGTACAATTCTAGCTTTTGCTGCCTATACTAACAAAATTCCAAATATCGTGAAGTTTACGATCGGTGAACCAGATTTTAATACGCCAGAACATATTAAGAAGGCTGCCGAAGAAAGCATCGCCAACAATCATTCACACTACGCTCCTTCAAACGGAACGCCTGCCTTGCGCGCAGCCGCAGCTAATTTCCTAGCTAAAAAGTACAATCAACAATATGATCCAGATGAAATTTTAATCACCAACGGAGTTGCTGAATCAATTTATGAATTGCTGACAGCAGTGATTAATCCTGGCGATAAAGTTCGAATGCTGGTTATGAAATCCAACCGGTATGATGTACAGCCAAGAAGAACTAAATGCCATTACTGACGTTATTCGCGATAAGCCAATCTTTGCTCTTTGTGACGAAATCCACAGCGAATTAAACTATGATCAACCACATGCCTCAATGGAGAAGGCTTTGCATGATCAAGTAGTCTTGATGAATGGTGTTTCCAAAGCTTGGGCCATGACTGGTTATCGGATTGGTTTTGTTGCCGCTCCTAAGAAGATTCTTGATCAAATTGCTAAGGTTCACTAAGCCATCACAACTAGTGAACCAACGCCAATGCAAGATGCTGCCGAAGAAGCCTTTGCCAACGGCATGGACGATGCCTTGCCAATGAAGAAGAAATTTCAAAAGCGGCGTGATGTTATTTATGAAGGCTTGCAAAAGATTGGTTTTGAATGCGTAAAGCCAAAAGGTGCTTTCTACATCTTCGCCAAAATTCCAGCTGGCTTTGAACAAGATGATACTAAATTCATTTATGAATTGGCAGAAAAAGCACATGTTGCTGTAGTTGCCTGCTCATTCTTTGCTAAAGGCGGAGAAGGCTATATCCGTTTATCCTAAAAAATACTTGCATTTTCAGCACGTTTTAGTTATTATAATAAACGTGCTGTTACGGAGGCCTAGCGAAGTGGCTAAACGCGGCGGTCTGTAAAACCGCTCTCTCTGAGTTCGGTGGTTCGAATCCACTGGCCTCCATTGCTGAATTTATTAAGCTGGTACATTGAACAACAAGTAAAAGTTCAATCGAATGGGTTATAGCCAAGTGGTAAGGCAATGGTTTTTGGTACCATCATGCGCTGGTTCGAATCCAGCTAACCCAATTGTTCGAAACGAACACCCAACCCGATTAAAGACAAGCTTATGGCTTGTCTTTTTTTTACCTTCATAATTAAAAATTATTTTATTTATTGAATCTAAATATTTCCAAATTGGAAGCTTTTTAACTATATTTTAAAATTGTAAGTAAGCAGAAGGTAAGAAAATTATGAAAACTAAGAGAAAATTTCTATTGAGCATTGTCGTTATGTTAGCTGCTGGGGTTTTGTCTGCCTGCTCTAATTCCAGCAACTCTTCCAGCAGTAATTCACAAACAATGAATACTGCTGCTTCCAATGAAATTTCAACCTTGGATTCTAGCAAGTACGGGGATACTACTAGTTCCGAAGTTTTGCAGAATTCCATGGAAGGGTTGTACCGTTTTGACAAAAACAATAAGGCGCAATTAGCCGGTGCCACTAAAGTTACCCGTTCCAAGGATCAAAAGGTTTATACTTTCACCTTGCGTAAAAACGCCAAGTGGTCAAACGGCGATCCGGTTACTGCCCAAGATTATGTAACAGCTTGGCGCAGAACCGTTGATCCTAAAAACTCTTCTCTTGACAGTGACAGCTACGCCATTATTAAGAACGGGACCAAAATTACTCAAGGAAAGGCCAAAGTCAACTCTCTTGGAATTAAAGCTCTTGGCAAGTACAAGCTGCAAGTTACTTTAGCTGATCCTATTCCATATTTGCCAGAAATTCTTGAAAGTGCTCAATTTTATCCTCAAGACACCAAAGTCGTTAAAAAACTCGGCAGCAAATATGGTACCAGCAGCAGTAACCTAGTTTACAATGGACCATTCGTTGTTAAGGGCTGGACTGGTTCCAACTTAAAGTGGTCCTTTGTAAAGAACAAGAATTACTGGAACAAGAAGTCTATTCAACTTAAGCGTGTCAACGTACAAGTAGTACAAACAACTTCTACTGGCGTTAACTTATTCAGAAGTGGTAGCCTAGACTATGTTCCATTAAGTTCAGATTTTGTTAAGCAATATCAAAACAACAAGGAATATCATTCCAAAGTTACGCCAACCAATGGCTATTTGACTTTCAACATTAAACGTAAGACAACTGGTAATGTCCACGTCAGAAGAGCCATTAGCAAAGCAATCAATAAGAAACAACTGGTTAACACTATTTTGCATGCTGGTCGTCCATCTAACGGAATTGTTGCTTCCAACTTTATTACCGATCCATCCACTGGCAAGGACTATCGTAAAGATGCTGGTGATATGGTAACTTATAATGTTGCTGCAGCTCGTAAGGAATGGAATATTGCTCAAAAGCAATTAGGCAAAAAGAAGATCAGTCTTGAATTGTTAACTTCAGATGTTGATGATGCTAAACGTGTTGGTGAATTTATCCAAAGTAATTTGATGAAGAATCTGCCAGGCTTGACGATTACTGTTCGCTCAATTCCGCTTAAGTCACGTTTGTCTAATACGACAAATCACACTTATGATTTCGTTTATGGTACTTGGCAGCCAAGTTATGAAGATCCGCTTGATTTATTAACTGTCGGTGGTTTGTTCAATTTGGAGCAGGATTACAAGAACAAGAATTTCTGGCATCAAATCGATCTTGCACGCTCAACTTATGTTGCTCAACCTAAGCAAAGATTGCAAGCTTTAATCGCTGCCGAAAACCAATTGATTAAAAAGGATGCCTTTGCTGCTCCTTTATACCAAGCTGGTGCTTCATACTTGTTGAAGTCAAAAGTTAAAGGATTTAAACTTTCACCATATGGCAATGTTGCTTACTACTGGAATGTTGAAATTAAATAGAAGTAAAAAATAATTAACAAAATAGTAATAGGAGAGATTGACTGAATGGCAAGAATAGTTAAAGTCGGTGCCGGTGGCAGCGAAACCGACTGGCATGAAGCCTTAAAAGATTTAAGAGCAGATGATGTTCTACTTCTTGAGCCAGGATTCTATCAGCTACCACAAGGAATTACCTTAACTGATATTACGGTTAAAGGGATGGGCGCAACTCCTGAAGATACAACGATCTTGGGCTATGTGTCTGTTTCTGCAGATAGCCGCTATGTAACATTGGAAAATCTGTGCATTAACACCAATACTGATCATAACAGTCTGTTTGTGCCACCAGAAGCCAATAGCTATTTGACTTTGCGCAATTGCATTGTTAAAGGCGTAGGTACTGATACTGCTGCTGTGGCTTGCAACGGCAAGGTTACGCTTGAACTATATTCAACTAAAATTATGAATGGGTCCTTGTCCATGTTTGCCGATGCCGATTTTCGTTTAGAAATGAACGACGCCATTATCGATTACGCTTCGACTGAGTACTGTGCTTTAGCTTTAGAAGGCAAAGGGACCGCGATTATTAATAATTCTAAAATTCACGGTTCAACTAATACTTTTACTAAAACCAACTGCGAATTAGACATCAATAATTCTCAGCTTGATTACGTTCTTCTTCATGGTCAGACATGGATGAACATGCTTAATACTAAGGTGTTGGCTGAAGACGATTCATGTTTGTATATCAGTGATGATTGCTGGTGCAATATCGTTAATTCCACTTTTGCCGGCGGCGTTTATCTTGATAAGAAAACGCGGACGATTATTCAAAATTCAACTTTGAACCGGTTGGTGGCAATTAATGAAGCAAAAATCACAATGATGACGTCGCAAATTTTGGCGCATGCTGACTTTCAGGATAATGTTGTGGCCGATGCAACCCGAGTCAGCTTTTCAGGAAATATGGATTATGAATACTTTTTAGCATTGAGCGATCAGGCAAAATTAGCAGGTCATGACGTGGTTTTAAATGCGAATGACACAGATCTGGCCGTTCAAGACGATGCCGAATTCAATATCAATGTTCTGGCCAGCGATCGTAGCAATATTGAAATTGAATGCAATAAAGAGCCAAATGTGCGAATTTTTGGGATGCACTGGACCGCTAAAAAGAAATAGCGCTGAAAACAAATATCATTATCCAATGCAATATAGACCAATTTAGCTTATAATTGATAATGAGTTTGGAGGTGCGTGCCATGGAAGAGCCGATGTATATCAGAATACATAATCAAATCAAGCGCGACATTGAAAATCATGTTTATAAAGTAGGAGACCGAATCCCTGCCGAAAGACAATTGGCAGTCAAGTTTGGCGTATCGAGAATGACTTTGCGTCAAGCAATTAAAACCTTGGAAGACGAAGGAATTTTGGAACGACGTCTGGGCAGTGGTACTTATGTTGCTAGCCAAAAAGTACAAGAAAAGATGTCAGGGATTATGTCTTTTACTGAAATTACTGAGGCTAACGGGCAGGTTCCTTCCAGCAAGTTGATCTCTTATCAAGTTGGCCAGCCATCTCTTTCTGAAAAAGAACGTTTAAAGTTGAAGACAAATATGAACGTTCTGCGGATGGAAAGAATCAGATATGCAGATCAAACGCCAATTTGTCACGAGGTGGTTACGGTTCCATATGATTTGGTTAAAAATGATTCGAAAGAAAACATTTCAACGCACTTGTATGAGACTTTAGAAAAAAACAATTTGCAGATCGGCCGAGTTACGGAACATATTTCTGCGGCTATTGCCAATGAAAATGATGCCCGTTTATTGAAGGCAAAAAAGGGCGAGGCTCTGATCACTAGACGGCAGGTAACTGAACTAGCCGACGGTCGTCCGTTTGAGTACACGCGTGCTCGCTATGTAGCCGAAAGATTTGAATTTACTTTTTCAAAATAAAAAGGAAGCTCCGCTTCACAAATCAGTGAAACGGGGCTCTTTTTATTTCAAATCTTCTTTAATTTTAGTTGTAGAAATACCTGGCGTTCTTGGCAGGTAAACTACCTTGCAGTAAGGCTTCAAAAAATCGAATTTACCTTTCCAGTCGTCGCCCATCACAAAAGTATCGATATTGTACTTTTTTACATCAGCAATTTTTTGATCCCAATCTTTTTCGGGGATGACCTTATCAACATAGCGAATTGCTTCTAAAATATATTTGCGTTCAGGATAAGTATTGTAAGCTTCTTTATGCTTTTTGAACTCATTGAATTCATCAGTGGACAAACCGACGATAAGGTAATCGCCTAATTCTCTAGCCCGTTTTAATAAACGCACATGGCCATAATGCAATAAATCAAAGGTTCCGTATGTTATAACTTTCTTCATAGTTCTGGCTCCTACTTTATTAAACGAATTAATAATAACATAATTGAAGAAAAGGTAAAACTTAGAGCAGTTGGCTGTGGCTTTTGATAAAATAAAAGAAAAAGGAACAATGAGGGATTTGTCATGGATAAAGTAAATGTATTAGGCGTTAACTTTGATAATAAGACGTTTAATCAGTTTCAAAATGAATTTGTGAAGCGGCTCAATGATCACGAGTCGACTTTTATCGTTACTGCCAATCCGGAAATTGTGATGGCTGCGAATGAAAATCCGGAATTTATGAAAATTTTACAGCAGGATGCAGACTATATCACAGCTGACGGAATTGGCATTGTCAAAGCTGCTAAAATGCTAGGCGAGCCGCTGCCAGAACGTGTAACGGGCTACGACTTGTTTTTATGGTTTATGAAAATTGCCAACGAGCATGGACTCAGAGTTTATTTAATTGGTGCGAAGCCAGAAGTTATTCATGCTGTTCAAGCCAAAATTGCCAAAAACTATAAAAATATCAATTTGGTTGGTGCAGAAGACGGCTACTTCCGCCAAGATTTGGATCTCGTCGCTCACCGCATTGCTAAAGCCCAACCTGATATGGTCTTTGCAGCATTAGGTTTTCCTAAGCAAGAAAAGCTGCTGGCGATTTTGCGTCGCAATTTGACTCCTGCCATAATGATGGGAGTTGGCGGCAGTTTCGATGTTTTCAGTGGTCAAGTAGAACGGGCACCGGAGACTTTCCAAAAGACGCATTTGGAATGGTTCTACCGTTTGATTACTAATCCAACCAGATTTAAGCGAATGATGGTTTTGCCTAAATTTGTTGTACGAGTGCATCAGTTTAAGAGAGGAAACAAATAATTAATGAAAGTTCTGCATGTGAATGCCGGCCTAGAAAACGGCGGTGGCCTAACCCACATTGTGAATTTGTTAAAAGAAGCAAAAAATAAAGGAAAAGATTTTGAACTCTTAACGCTGGCTGAAGGACCAGTCGCAAAGGCAGCAAGAAAGGCAGGGATTACAACCCATGTCCTAGGTGCAGGAAGCCGCTATGACCTGGCTGCGCTTAAAAGATTGCGGACTTTTATTAATGATGGGCATTATCAGATCGTCCATACTCATGGTGCACGGGCCAACCTCTTTTTGTCCTTGATTCATACCAAAATTAAGGCTGCTTGGTGCATTACTGTCCATTCAGATCCTTATTTGGATTTTGAAGGTCGCGGTTTAATGGGTAAAATTTTCACCAAATTGAATTTGCGTGCCCTTCACAAGGCCGACTGCATCTTCGCAGTTACTAAACGCTTTGCCGATTTGCTTGAACAAAAAGCAAAAATTAATCCCGCTAAAGTGCATATTATCTACAACGGCATTTTCTTCCATGATGATAGCGAAATTCCAGCCAAATATGATGATCAGGTTTACTTCAATATCGTTAATGTTGCCAGAACGGAAAAAGTGAAGGGCCAGGAATTGCTGCTGAAGGCGATTAAAAAGCTGGACGATTCGCATGTTCGTTTGCACATCGCCGGTGATGGCAGCCAATTAGAAAATTTGAAAGCTCTAACCAGGCAACTAGAATTATCGCCACAAGTAACCTTTCACGGTTTTATGACGCAGAAGCAATTACGCAACTTATACCGGCGGATGAATTTAGCCGTTCTGACTTCTTATTCAGAGAGTTTTCCACTGGTACTGCTTGAGGCCAGCGACAATCAGCTTCCAATTTTGTCAACTGCAATCGGTGATATAAAAATGATGATTCCGGATCAGGAACATGGTTTCATTGCCAAAATTGGCGATGTTGACTCCATTGCTGCAGAAATAAAACGTGCAGTCAATATGGATTCAGCTGCTTTGAAGGCTGTCGCTTTGCGGGAAAAGAAGTATGTAGCAGCCAACTTTTCAGTTGAAAAACAGCTGGCTTCGATTCAAAAAGTATATGACAAGTTGGCCAAACACTAATCAATTGCCCCTAAATCGAATGACAGGTATAATTAAGGCAAACTATCATGATTTATTTGAGAGGGGAAAATGCTTTATCAAGAAATAGACAAAGATGATTCTTTGGCTTTACACACTGATTTGTATGAAATTAATATGATGTACACCTACTTCAAAAAGGGGATCGCTGACCGTAATGCCGTTTTTGAAGCATTTTATCGTAAAGAGCCTTTTGGCAATGGCTATGCTGTTTATGCAGGACTTGAACACATTATTCAATATTTGCAAAACTTGCATTTCAAAGAAAGCGATTTGCAATATTTAAAGGAAACTGAAGACTACGATGATGATTTTATCGATTATTTGCGTAATCTGAAGCTAAAATTGACGATCCGTTCAATGAAAGAAGGAGAATTGGTTTTTGCCAACGAACCAATTCTGCAGGTTGAAGGACCACTTGCTCAATGTCAGCTGGTTGAAACGATGATCCTGAATGTGATCAATTTTCAAACTTTGCTTGCTACTAAGGCGGCAAGAATCAGGCTCGCTGTTCAAAATGATGGCCTGATGGAATTTGGCTCACGGCGTGCACAAGAAACTGATGCTGCCATTTGGGGTGCTAGAGCTGCATATATTGGCGGCTTTGACTCAACTAGCAATGTTCGTGCCGGCAAGCTTTTTGGCATTCCGATTTCAGGAACCCAGGCTCATTCCTTGGTCGAGGCTTTTGGCAGCGAATATGAAGCCTTTAAGGCTTATGCTGAAACTCATAAGAATTGCGTCTTTTTAGTTGATACTTACGACACCGTTATAAGCGGTGTGCCGAATGCAATTAAAGTTGCTAACGAAATGGGCGATAAGATCAACTTTTTAGGCGTTAGAATTGATTCCGGCGATATGGCTTATATTTCTAAACAAGTACGCAAGGAATTAGATGATGCCGGCTATCCAAATGCTAAAATTTTTGCTTCTAACGACCTTGATGAATACACAATTACCAACTTGAAGATGCAAGGTGCAAAAATCGACGCTTGGGGCATTGGGACAAAATATATTACCGCCTATGATCAGCCAGCTTTGGGTGCAGTTTATAAACTTGTAGCCATCGAAGATGAATTTCATGCTATGCGGGATACGATGAAGATTTCCTCTAATGCAATAAAGACTTCAACCCCAGGAAAGAAGCAAGTTTGGCGGATCAGCGTCAATACTGCAAAAAAAAATGAAGGCGACTGGGTCAGTCGAGCAAATGAAGATCCGCGCAAATTTAACGCCTTGTTCATGTTCCATCCACAATATACTTATATCAATAAAGTGGTAACCGATTACACTGCAATTCCGCTTTTGCATGATATTTTTAAGGATGGGCAACTGGTTTACAAGCAGCCAAAACTTAAAGAAATTAAAAAGTTTGTTGCCGATAATTTGGACGGATTATGGGATGAATATAAGCGTAGCTTGAATCCGCAGGAATATCCGGTCGATTTGTCAAAAAACTTGTACGAGAGTAAGATGGACCTAATCCAAGATATTCGTCGTAAGATTAGAGAAAGAAGCTTTGGTCGATGAGAGAATTACAAAAAGAAATTATTGCATATGAACATGTTTTGCCCGAAATTGATCCAAAAAAGGAAATCAGACGTTCAATTGATTTCTTGAAGGACTATTTAACAGCAAATCCATTTTTAAAATCATACGTTTTGGGTATTTCAGGCGGTCAAGATTCAACTTTGACTGGCAAATTGTGTCGGATGGCCATTGAAGAAATGCGCCAAGAAACCGGCGATGATTCATATCAATTTATCGCTGTCCGTTTGCCTTATGGCGTTCAAGCTGATGCCGATGATGCTGCCGATGCAGTTGCTTTTCAAAAGCCAGACCAAGACTTGATTGTTAATATCAAGGAACCAGTCGACGCTATGGTTAAAGTGGTGGAAGCTGCTGGACAAAAGATTACTGATTTTAATAAAGGCAATATCAAGGCTCGTCAAAGAATGGTTGTTCAATACGCAATCGCTGGTGCTAATAAAGGTGCCGTTGTTGGTACCGACCATGCTGCTGAAAACCTCTGTGGTTTTTACACCAAGTATGGTGATGGTGCGGCTGACTTAGCGCCATTGTTCCGTTTGGATAAGCGTCAAGGCAAGATGCTTTTGAAAGAATTGGGCTGCCCAGCTCACCTTTACGAAAAGGCACCAACTGCTGATCTTGAAGAAGACAAACCAGACTTGCCAGATGAAGTTGCTTTAGGCGTAACTTACCGCGATATTGATGATTATTTGGAAGGCAAAGAAGTACCAGAAAAATCAGCTGAGCAAATTGAAAAGCTCTGGAACAAGAGCAAGCATAAGCGTCATTTGCCAGTAACTGTTTTCGATGACTTCTACAAAAAGTAAGTTAAATTATACGATTTTTCTTGTGAAACCGTGAAAATTTACTTATAATTAACTTGTCATAAGGGAGTAACAGCAAGTAATTGCGATAAGCCCAACACCCGAAGAAAATCTTCTGGACTTATCTTAATTTGTGAGACTTATATGCTTAGAGCATATAGGTCTCTTTTTTGTTAAGAAGGAGGAAAAATAATTGTCTAAAAACTATTACACCGAGTCAATTCCCGATGTGGAGCAAGAAATGAAAACGTCTCTTGCTGATGGTTTAACTAATGAGCAGGCTAAGGAACGATTAGCTGAATATGGTCCGAATGCTTTGGCTGCCAAAAAGAAAAAGAGCATGTTGATGCGTTTTCTTTACCAGTTTAAAGATTTTATGATCATCGTCTTGATCATTGCGGCTATTTTATCTGGAGTAGTTGCTAAAGAATGGACCGATGCTGCTATTATTATGATTGTTGTTATTTTGAACGCAATTTTGGGCGTCTTCCAAGAAGCACGTTCTGAGGCAGCAATTGAAGCTTTGAAAGAAATGGCAACGCCAAATGCGCATGTACGGCGTGGCGGTGCTATTGTTGAAATCCCAAGTACAGATTTGGTACCTGGCGACCTGGTTTTATTAGAAGCCGGTGACGTGGTTCCAGCCGATCTGCGTTTGGTAAAAGCACATAGCCTGAAGATTGAAGAATCTGCCTTGACTGGTGAATCTGTTCCTGTTGAAAAGAGCGACGAGACCTTGCAAGGAAAAGATGTTGCTTTAGGCGATCGAATCAACATGGCTTATTCAAATACCAATGTTACCTACGGACGTGGTGAAGGTGTAGTTGTTCACACTGGAATGAACACTGAAGTTGGTAAGATTGCTACGATGCTAAATAATGCCGATGAAACTGATACTCCTTTGAAAGAAAACTTAAATCAGCTTGGCACGACTTTAACCATCATGATTTTAGCAATCTGCGTGGTTGTCTTCGTAGTGGGAATGTTCACTAAGCAAGGAACTGAACCAACCAACAAGCTGATGATCGACATGTTCTTAGTTGCCGTTTCACTTGCTGTTGCCGCAATTCCAGAAGGTTTGCCAGCAATTATTACTATTATTTTGGCCCTAGGAACGCAAACGATGGCTAAGCATAAGGCGATCGTAAGAAAATTGCCGGCCGTTGAAACATTAGGTGCTACTGACATCATTTGTTCAGATAAGACCGGTACTTTGACTCAAAATCGTATGACGGTAGAAAAAATCTACTATCGTGGCGAGATTCACAGCGATGATGACGAAATAGATGAAGATAATCCGGCACTATTGGCAATGGTACTTGCCAATGATACTAAGATTGAAAATGGTGGTGATCTTTTAGGGGACCCAACTGAAACCTCATTGATTCAATATGCATTCGATCAAAATATTGATGTTGATCAAATGCTTGAAAAATACAAGCGAATCCAAGAAGTGCCATTTGATTCTGAACGTAAACTGATGAGTACCGTTAATAAAGATGGCGATCAATATTTTGTCGCTGTTAAAGGTGCGCCAGATGAGTTATTGAAGCGGGTAACTTCGGTTGCAATCAACGGTGAAGTTACACCAATTTCTGAACAGCAAAGAAAAGACATTTTGCAAACCAACCAGGATATGGCGAAGAAAGCCCTTCGTGTCTTGGGCTTGGCATATAAGCAAATCGACAAGCCATACGATGATCCATCAACCGACAATGTTGAACAAGACTTAATCTTTGCAGGTTTGGTCGGCATGATCGACCCAGAACGTCCAGAAGCAAAGGCTGCCGTTGCAGAAGCTCACAGTGCTGGTATCAGAACCATTATGATTACTGGTGACCATCAAGTTACGGCTCAGGCCATTGCCGAAAGATTAGGCATTCTAGAGCCTGGTCAAGACAAGCGCGTCTTAACTGGTGCCCAGTTGGATGAATTGAGCGATGATTACTTCGTCAAGCACGTCGGTGACTACAGCGTTTATGCAAGAGTATCGCCTGAACATAAAGTAAGAATTGTTAAGGCATGGCAAGCCAATGGTAAGATTGTTGCCATGACCGGTGATGGTGTTAACGATGCACCAAGTCTGAAACAGGCTGATATTGGTATCGGCATGGGGATTACCGGTACTGAAGTTTCTAAAGGTGCCAGTGACATGATTTTAGCTGACGATAATTTCGCCACAATCGTTAAAGCGGTTAAGCAAGGGCGTAAAGTCTTCAGCAATATTCAAAAGGCAATTCTTTACTTGATGAGCTGTAATGTTGGTGAAGTTTTGACAGTCTTTATGATGACGATGCTTGGTTGGGATATTTTGGCACCAGTTCAACTTCTTTGGATCAACCTGGTAACTGATACTTTGCCAGCAATTGCCCTTGGGGTTGAGCCAGTTGAAGATGGCATTATGAAGCGCAAGCCACGTGGCCGTAAGTCCAACTTCTTTAGCGGCGGTGTTGCCAGCTCCATTATCTACCAAGGAATTCTTGAAGGTATTTTGGTGCTTGGTGCCTACCAACTAGGACTTCACGTTGGTCCGCATGTTGGTAATGCTGCATTGCAGCATGGGGATGCATTGACGATGGCCTTCTTGACTTTAGGCTTGATCCAGTTGTTCCATGCCATTAATTCTAAGTACATTCATGAATCAATTTTTAGAAAGCATACTTTCTCAAACAAATGGTTTAACTGGGCAATTTTGATTGCTGCCGTGATTATGGCTGCTGTTGAATTGCCGTTTATGACTGGATTCTTTGATGTTACTGAATTAGATGCAGCTCAATGGTGTGTAGTTCTCGGTGCCGGTTTGTGCATGATCGTGATTGTAGAAATCGTAAAGTTCTTCCAAAGAAGAGAACAGCGTTAATTTAGTTGCAAGTAAATAAAAGGTGGATAATTTGTCTGCCTCTTATTTTTTTACTGATAAAATAGTATGATGGTAGATATGTCTGAAGAATCAGTAAAGATTATTATTTGAGATAGTTAATTTATTAATGTCTGCTAAAATATACCAATAAAGTAAAAGAAAATTAGTGAGATTATGAAAAGTTTGCTTTTTCGCGTCTATCTTTGCTTAATGAAGATTTTCGCTTATTTTAATCCGATTCAGCCGAATGAAGTGGTCATCTTGAATGGTGCTGGGCGATCAGGTTCTAATGGCTATTTGTTCTACAAATATTTGCAGCTCAACCATCCAGAGTATCAGGTAACTCTGGTTGAGCCTTGGCCTTCTTCTCATCTAGATCGCATGACCTGGAAAAAGATTGGCTCTGCTCGCTATATCGTTACGACCCACCAGCCTTTTAAAGTGAAAAAGGGGCAGCTGAATATTCAATTGTGGCACGGTGTTCCATTGAAGCGCATGGGCATTATGGCCAATAATACGAGAAGAAAAGACAACCGTCGCAATGAAAAATTGTGGCATAAATATGCCGATATTGTGGCTTCTAATTCTGATTTGTATGAAACTTTGATGAGTGCTTGCATCGCTGTTGAGGGCAAGAAATATCATAAGGTTGGTTTCCCAAGACTTGATTATTTGCAAAAGCCCATTATTACTAAAGAAGAATTGCTGCAAGACCTGTTTCATCAAACAGATGCTGAGGCGCAGATCGGCATCTATATGCCAACTTTTAGGTACGAATTAGATGATCCCAAGATTATGGCGCAAATTAAGGCGGGCAACTTTTTTGCATTCGCTGATTTTGATGTCGCACAGTTAAACGCGGCATTAAAGGAAAGGCACCAATATTTGATCGTTAAATTGCATCCGTATGAAATGCACATGTTTGCTGACTTTTCAAGCAAGTACTCCAACATTGCCTTTTTAAATAATGATTATTTATTTGATCAGAACTATGATTTGTATGAATTATTGGGCGATACGGACTTTTTACTAACGGATTTTTCATCAATCTATTTTGATTATCTTCTTTTGAACAGGCCGATTATCTTTGTCACTAATTTTCTTAAACAATATGAAAAAACACGTGGTTTATTGCTCAGCCCATATGAGGAAATAACGCCAGGAATTAAAGTTAATTCACAAGCTCAGCTGCTTGAAGCTCTGAAGGAACCAGATAATCAGCAGATTAGGAATCGTCGTTTGTATTGGCTGCATTTAACACAAGAGGTTAAGGGCGAAAACTACTGTGAAAAATTATTTGCCTGCATGACAAAAGTTAACTAGGTGAAACGTTTTGAAAAGAACATTTTTAAATATCGTTTACAACGCAGTTTATCAAATCTTTTTGGTTTTGATACCATTAATCACGGTACCTTATTTGTCACGGGTTTTAGGGCCTAAAACCTATGGTATTTATAGCAGCGTTAATAATACGATGCAATTTTTGATGGTCTTTTGTACCTTGTCAGTGTCCTATATTGGTATGCGGACGATCTCACGGACGCGGGTTTATGGTACGCCACAGGACTTGACTGATGCCTTTTGGGGCTTATGGTATTTTCAAGGCATTGCTGGTTTAGTGACGATTATCATTGTTTTGGCAATCACTAATCTTTCCCACATTCAATATTGGAACTACATTATTTTGATGACACCATATTTGATTTCTGCACAAGTGGATATCTCTTGGTTCTTCCAAGGTTTAGCAGATTTCGGGCGCGTCGTTTTTAAAAATACTGCTGTTAAGCTGGTTAGCGTCGTTTTGATTTTGCTTTGGGTAAAATCACCAGGCGACTTGTGGAAATATTTGTTGATTATGTCTGTTTCCACAATGTTGGGCTCCTTTGTTTTTTGGTTTGATATCCACAGATATGTGGGTAAACCTGTGGCTCATTTTTATAAATATCAGACAACTATCAGATCAATTATCACGCTGCTGATTCCTCAAATTGCTACGCAGATCTATACTTCACTAGATAAGCCAATTTTGGGTATCTTTCAGAATTCAACGCAAGTTGCCTATTATGATAATTCACAACGAATTTCGAATATGATTTTGGGAGTAATTACCAGTATTTCGTTGGTTATCATGCCTAAAATGGCAAGTGAAGGCAAAAAAACGCAGCAGGTTGTTTTGAAAAAGTCGCTAGAGGCTACGGCCATGCTTGGAACTTTGTTTTCAGTAATTATCATGGCTAATACCAAGCAATTTGTACCATTTTTCTTTGGTCAAAAATATACTCCAATGACGCCGCTGATGTTTTTCTTCACGTTGACGATTATTATGATTCCAACCGGTGGGGTTTTTGCCAACCAATTTGCCTTAGCCAACCGTCGCGATAAAGATTATGCACTGCCAGTAATTATTGGTGCTATTTTAGAAGTGGTTCTGAGCTTTTTGCTGGACCGGCCATATGGTGCGGCAGGTGCTATGGTGGCAATTTTAATCACGGAGTTTATTGTGTTATTGCTTCGCTTGTGGATTGTTCGCGATGGCTATGACTTTAAGTATTCGTTCAAGGACATTCCGAAGTACTTTTTAATTGCCATTGTTACTTTGGCAATTGGCTTATTGATGCCAAATCTGATTAACTCTGCCTTTATCAATATGGCAGTTAAATCGATCATCATGTTTGCTATCTATTTGGCATTGATGTTTATTATGAAATTAGACTTTAATCAAGATTTGATCGCACTAGTTAAGAAATTTTTGAAGCGAGGATAACGATGATTCCAAAAATTATTCATTACGTTTGGGTAGGTGGCAATCCTAAGCCAAAGAACATTCAGCGCTGCATGAAGACCTGGCAAAAGCATTTGCAGGATTACAAGATTGTTGAATGGAATGAAGACAATTTTGATATTCATGAAAATAAATATGTCGAACAAGCCTATAAAGCAAAAAAATGGGCTTTTGTATCTGACTATATTCGGGCAAAAGCAATTTATGAACAAGGCGGAATATATCTGGATACCGATGTTCTGGTGCTCGACAATTTGGAAAGCTTGCTTGATAATCATGCTTTTGTCGGCTTTGAAAATAAAGAGAATCCGTTCACGGCTGTTTTTGGTGCTGAAAAACATCATCCATTGCTCAAGGACATGCTGGCTTATTATGATGATCGCAATTTCGAATTTGACAGCAAGGATCAAATGGCTGGCGTCAATACCGTTTCAGTCTCTGATATTTTGAAAGAAAAATACGGTGCCAAGCCGAACAATCAAGAACAAATGCTGGAAACCGGCATCCATGTATATCCAGATGGCGTTTTATGCAATCCTTCAGAGGATTCAAAGACTATTCACGTCTTTACTGGAACCTGGATGGAAGGAGAAAAGCCACTGAAACGCAAAATTGTGACGGCTTTGAAGGTTAGAATCAAGACCAAACGTCAGGCCGCTTTGTATGCTAAATATATTCGAAGCTAATGAATGAAGAAGAACTGCAAAAATTAGTTGAACAAATATCGCTGCAATCCTTCGTCCGGCCATTTTTACACCTAGTAAAAATTAATCGGCGTATGACTACAACCGGTGGCCGCTACCATTTGGACGATCATTATCTTGAATTTAATGCTCACTTTTTAACGCCAGACCATTATTCTGATTTGGTTGGCATTATCAAGCATGAGTTATGTCACTATCATTTGCATTTATTAGGTCTGGGCTATCAGCATCGTGATCATGATTTTAAAGTTTTGCTTAAACGGGTAGGTGGCAGTCGCTATGCGCCTGACATTGGTTTAAGAAAGACCAGAAAACGCCATTATCTGTATGTTTGTCAAAACTGCGGTTTGCAATATCCGCGCGTGCGCCGTCTTAATACGCGCAGGTATCGCTGTGGTCGTTGCCACGGTAAATTGAAGCTGGTAAAAAAATGAATAAATTTTAATATTTCCTTGCGCGACTCTGCTTTTTGGGTTAATATAATTAAGTACCGCGGGCGTGGCGGAATGGCAGACGCGCAAGACTAAGGATCTTGTGATCGCTTTAGATCGTGGAAGTTCGAGTCTTCTCGCCCGCACCAATAAGAAGTCGCTGATGAGCGGCTTCTTTTTTTATATTAATAATTAACAAATATTTTCTTTTATTTTGAAGAGCTTATACTTTATTTAGTCACAGATCTGAAGAAAAGGCAGGAAATTATATGGCAAAAAAACGCAAAAAACGTCGAATTTCCAAAAGCATGGGAATTATTTTAAGAACATTTTTAATTCTGGTTGTTTTACTGGTCGCCTTCATCTGCTTTAGATATTATCGGCGGCAAGCTTTGCAGTCTGAACAAATAAGACAAGAGCAGGTGCAAAAGCAGCAGGAACAAGCAAAGCTTTTGCGTCAGCGGCAAGCTTTTATCAAAAAAATAGGGCCAATTGCTAAAAAAGTCGATAAATCATATGATTTGCTTCCAAGCATTACGATTGCTCAGGCTTGTCTAGAAAGCAATTACGGTCAAAGCGATTTATCGCAGAAATACAACAATCTATTTGGCATTAAAGGAACCAATCCTAATACTTCTGCTGTTTTGGTTACAAAAGAATACGTCAAAGGCAAGTGGGTGAACGTTAAAGCGCGCTTTCAAATTTATGATTCCTGCGAGGCCTCAATTCGAGCTCATGCGCGTTTATTCCAGAATGGGACCACTTGGAATCACAAGCAGTACAAGCATGTTTTAGCTGCTAAGAATTACAAGCAGCAGGCCAAGGAACTGGTTACTGATGGCTACGCTACAGATCCAAATTATGCTGCTAAATTGGTGAGCCTGATTGAGCAGTATAACTTGCAAAAATATGATAAGTAAAAGCGTTAATGGTTGAGTCTGGAACATTTGTTTCAAGCTCTTTTTCTTTGTTATAATAGTAGGGCTATATTTTCTTAAATAATTTTTGTGAAGGGAATCAGGATGAGCGAAGAATCAATTTTAGCTGGATTAAATCCGCAACAAAAGCAAGCTGTTGAAACCACAGAAGGTCCATTACTAGTAGTTGCTGGTGCCGGATCGGGAAAGACTTCGGTTTTGACGCGCCGGATTGCGTATTTAGTTGAAAAAAACAATGTTAATCCCTGGAATATTTTGGCGATTACTTTTACCAACAAGGCAGCCAATGAAATGCGCAAACGTGAACAAAAACTGCTTGGCCCAGCAGCTGAGAGTATTTGGATGTCTACTTTCCACGCTTTATGCGTTCGGATTTTGCGGCGAGATGCTGATAAGATCAACTACAGTCATAATTTTTCAATTGCAGATTCAGCCGAACAGCTTACGCTGGTTAAGCATATTGAAAAGGATCTCAACATCAACCCCAAGATGTATGGTCCGCGTAGAATTTTATCCGCGATTTCCAATGGCAAGAATGATTTATTGACGCCAGAAGCTTTTGCAATGAGTGCTTCTTCTCCCTTTGAAAAAATGGTTGCCAAGATCTATCAAGAATACCAAAAACGGCTCAGACGCGATCAAATTATGGACTTTGACGATTTGATCATGCAGACGCTGGTTTTGTTTAAAAAAGATAAGGAAACTTTGCATTATTATCAAAACAAGTTTCGCTACATTTTGGTGGATGAGTACCAGGATACGAACCAAGCACAATATGAGTTGACCCATACCTTGGCTGCTCAATATAAAAATATTTGCGTTGTTGGGGATGCCGATCAGTCAATTTATGGCTGGCGTGGCGCCAATATGGAAAACATCATGAACTTTGAGTCCGACTATAAAAACGATGGCGTGCGTACGGTCAAGTTGGAACAAAATTACCGCTCAACCGGTCACATTTTGTCAGCTGCCAATTCTGTCATCAAAAACAATCAAAACCGCAAGGCCAAAAACTTATGGACTGATCGCGGTGAAGGTGAAAAGGTAACCTATTATAAAGCTCAAAGCGGTGATGATGAAGCTCACTACATTATTTCTAAAATTCAAGAAGAAGTTAAAGATCAAAAGCGCAGCTACAAAGATTTTGCCGTTCTTTACCGGACCAATGCTCAATCGCGTACGGTCGAAGAAGCTTTCGTGAAGTCAAATGTACCGTATCAAATTGTTGGCGGTCATAAATTCTATGATCGAAAAGAAATCAAAGATGTCATGAGCTACTTAAAATTAGTTTCTAATCCGGCCGATACCATGAGTTTAAACCGCATTATCAATACCCCTAAGCGTGGAATTGGTGCGGCAACAGTTGATAAGCTATTGGCTTTTGCAAATGAAAACAATTTGAATGCTCTGCAAGCAATGGATCAAGTGGGGATGTCCACTATCTCAAATCGAGCTGCGCAAAAATTGAGTGACTTTGCTGCTAAATTGCATGATGCCATTAATTTTGCCAAAGATCACAGCGTTACCGGTTTGACTGAAAAGATTTTGGATGATTTCGATTACACCAGCGCGTTAAAGGCCGAACATAATATTGATGCTGATACGCGTTTGGAAAACTTGGATGAATTCTTGTCAGTAACCAAGAGATTTGATGATCATTATGAAGCTGAAGATGATGATTCCGATCAATTAAGCGACTTTTTAGCAGAAGTATCATTATTGAGTGATCAAGATGACTTAGACGATGATGATAATCAAGTTGCATTGATGACTTTGCATGCTGCCAAAGGTTTGGAATTCCCGGTTGTCTTTTTAATCGGAATGGAAGATGGACTTTTCCCATTATCACGGTCAATGATGGATGAAAGTCAATTGGAAGAAGAACGCCGGTTGGCTTACGTTGGAATCACTAGAGCAAAGCAAGAACTATATCTGACTAATGCTTACTCTAGAATGATGTATGGCCGAATTCAGAACAATCCGCCTTCAAGATTTTTAGCTGAAATCGACGCTAAAGATCTGAATGTTGAAAATCCTAATGCTGGCAATACCTTTATTGGTCAAAGCCACTTTCAAGCACAAACTGCACCATTTGCTCGCAATGATGAACGTGCACGGGCACAGGTGTACACAAGTGCTAAAAAGGCTTCAGGAGCAGTTGGAGCTGAAAAGAAGGGCTGGAATGTTGGCGATCAGGTAGAACATAAAGCTTGGGGCCGCGGAGTTGTTATGAAGGTCAACGGCGAAGGCGAAGACATGGAACTTGATATTGCTTTTGCAAACAAGGGCGTTAAACGGCTGCTAGCTGCTTTTGCACCAATCAAAAAGGTATAATAAAAACTAAGGTTGATTTTTTATCGGGAGGAAAAATAATGGCTGATACAACTCTTGATCAAGCTAAAACCGAAGTTGCGGCTTTGCGTAAGCAGCTGGACGAATGGGCTGAGGCTTACTACTCAAAAGACGCGCCTGAAGTTGAAGACAACGTTTATGATCAAAAATACAATCGTTTGCTTGAACTAGAAAAAGATTTTCCTGAATTGGTAACCCCGGACTCAATTACTCAAAGAGTCGGCGGACAAATTGACACGGAATTTACTAAAGTAGCACACCCGATTCCAATGCTTTCAATGGGTGATGTTTTTTCAAAAGAAGAGTTAAGAGAATTTGATCAGCGAATTCAAAAGCAAGTAGGTCATCCGGTAGCTTACAATGTTGAATTAAAAATCGATGGCTTGTCATTGTCGCTTGAATATCAAAATGGGCGTTTGATGCGGGCATCAACCAGAGGAAATGGTCAAGTCGGTGAGGATGTTACTGCTAATGCACGCTTTATTCGCGATATTCCTCAAACTTTGCCAAAGCCGTTAACAATTGAAGTGCGTGGCGAATGCTACATGGGTAAAGAAGCTTTTGCCAAATTAAATGCAGAGCGGGATGAAAACGGCAAAGAAGTTTTTGCCAATCCGCGGAATGCAGCGGCTGGCTCACTTCGGCAATTAGATGCCAAAGTTACAAAAAAGCGGGATTTAAGCACCTTTATTTATACTTGGGTAAATCCGCCTGAGGGCATTACTAGTCAGCATCAGGCGATCGAAGAAATGCATAAATTGGGTTTTCACACCAATCAAACTGGTCGCAAGCTAGAAACATTAGATGAAATCTTTGACTTTATTGATGAATACACGGCCAAGCGTGACAGCCTACCCTATTGTATTGACGGGATCGTTCTTAAGGTTGATGATCTTGGCATTGAGCAGGAATTAGGCAGCACCGTTAAAGTTCCACGTTGGGAAATTGCTTATAAGTTTCCACCTGAAGAACAAGAAACAGTAGTGCGTGATATCGAATGGACCGTGGGCCGCACCGGTGTAGTGACGCCGACAGCAGTGATGGATCCAGTTCAATTAGCAGGAACGACGGTTGCGCGTGCAGTTTTGCACAATCCTGATTTACTAAAAGAAAAAGATGTCAGAATTGGCGATACCGTTAAGTTGCACAAGGCTGGTGACATTATTCCTGAAATTTCCGAAGTTGTTTTGTCCAAGCGCCCGGCCGACTCTAAGCCGTATGAAATTCCGACAACTTGTCCTTCTTGTGGGCAAAAATTGGTTCACTTAGAGGATGAAGTAGCCTTGCGGTGCATAAATCCATCTTGTCCAGCTCAAGTAGAAGAGGGCATTACCCACTTTGCGTCAAGACAGGCGATGAACATTGCCGGATTAGGACCTAAAATCGTCAAGCAACTGATTGCCAGAGATTTGGTTCATAATGTTGCTGACTTGTATCATTTGACTCCAGATGATTTAAAGCAGCTCGATCACTTTAAGGAAAAATCGATTAATAATCTTTTGACAGCGATTGATAATTCAAAGCAAAATTCAGTTGAATTATTGTTGACCGGATTGGGAATTGACCATGTTGGAGCAAAGGCTGCTCGCTTAATTTCGCAAAAGTTTAAAAATCTTCCTAAGATTATGGCCGCAGACGTGCAAGAAGTTGCAGCAATCGATACAATAGGACCGACGATTGCCGAAAGTTTAACAACCTATTTTGCTCAGCCAGCTGCTCAAAAATTAGTTGAAGAGCTTGAAGAGAGTGGCCTGAACATGGATTATCTCGGTCAAGATGAGACGGAAGCCGAAATAGCCGACAATTTCTTTAAGAATAAAACGGTTGTATTAACAGGTAAATTAGCACATTATACAAGAAGTGAATTTACCAAGCGACTGCAATCTTTAGGAGCCAAAGTAACTGGATCTGTTTCTCATAAAACTGACTATGTTATTTATGGCAAGGATGCTGGTTCAAAGTTTACCAAAGCTCAAAGTTTAGGCGTACCGACCTTGACCGAAGAAGAAGCAATTGCACAAATTAAGTAAAGGAAACACTAATTGTGAAAAGATATTTGCAAGTTTTAGCCCTTGCAGGGGCGATAGTTACCTTAAGCGGTTGTGGCAATTTAAAGAATTCAAGTTTAGCCAATAATGCAACAACTACTAGTAATACAAAAAATAAGACAAATCAAACGACCAATACAGGTAAAAACGGTTATACGGTATTGCTGAAAAATGGTACCTACCAAGTGTCACCAATTGACGGTTTAATGGCAACTGATAACGATAATTCCGTTGATACGCGCGAACTGGAACGGGGATTGGTTAATATTTCTAAAACGCCTTACCCAACTAGTTCATATACTTTCCAAGAAGGTCAATACTTGGACGCTTCCACTGTCACCGACTGGCTGGCACGTAAATCCAAGAGCAATCCAACTGGTTTAAATCCGACAGCTGGTACGAAGAAACACTATAATCCGTATTACCTTGAAGAAATTGTCGAGCAGGATTATTTAACTGGTTCTGGCTCAAAATACAGCTTGGGTGGAATCAGCCTTGGCCTTGCGATGAATTCCGTTGATTATTACACCAAGACCAAAAACGGCGCAGAATATTCAATGACTATTTCGCACAGCAAACAAAGAAGCGAAGGTATCAAAATGGCTAATGAAATAATTAGCCGTTTGCGCAAGAAGAAGGCTTTGAAGAATGTTCCAATTACGATTGGCTTGTTCTCCAATACCTCAAAAGACTCTTTAGTTGGAGGAAGTTATTTTGCTTACGGGACAGCTAGCGCTAATAGTAGTAAAATAACTAAATGGAAATCAATTTCGGAAAAAACACAAGTTTTACCGACAGTTGGTGGTGCTAAAGCTGTAAGTAGCAGCGATGCTTCAAGCTTCAGTAGTTTTAAGACATCAATTCAAAATTACTTCCCTAATATTAGTGGGGTAACGGCAACTTTGCGTTATGAAAATGGCAAGTTGACGCAAGAAAATATTTTAATTACTACTCAGTTTTATGGCTATGAACAAATTCAAAGCTTTACGCGTTTGGTTTTGTCACAAGCCAAGAAATATTTGTCTAATGACACGGCCATCGAAATTCAGATTGGTTCTGTCAATGATGTTCAAGCATTGATTGCAAAAGAAACAGCAGATAGTAGTTATCAAGTCCACATTTATGGCGGCGAATAGGAGGCATTTGAGTGAAAATCACAGAAGATACGGTTAAACACGTTGCTACACTTTCAAGACTTGAATTTGGCGACGATGAAATCGGTAAATTTACTGAACAAATGGGTTCGATCATTAACATGGCCAGTCAACTTCAAGAAGTTGATACTGAAGGTGTTGATGAAACTGTTCAAGTTGTTGATCGTGATACTGTCTTTAGAGAAGACAAACCTGAACATTGGCAAGGTGAAGATCGCGAAACTTTAATGAAAAATGTTCCTGAAAAAGCTAATGGCTTCATTAAGGTTCCTGTAATTATTGAGAAGGACGATAACGAGTAATGAATTACTTAAACGAAACTATTGACTCATTAAACAAAAAACTTGCCAGTGGTGAAATTTCAGCAGATCAATTAGCAAAAGATACTGTTGCAAACATTAAAGATACTGACAAGAAGTTAAATGCTTGGATCACTGTTGAAGATGATGCCAAGCCAGCTGAAAATCTTGATTTTTCAAAGAGCAAGTTAGCTGGTATTCCAATCGGAATTAAGGACAATATTGTTACCAATGGTGTGAAGACCACTGCAGCAAGTCATATTTTGGATAACTTTATGCCAATGTATGATGCAACTGTTATCTGCAAATTAAAGGCTGCACAAGCAACCTTTGTCGGTAAGACCAACATGGATGAATTTGCGATGGGTTCATCAACTGAACATTCATACTTTGGTGCTACCCATAACCCATGGAACTTGGACAAGGTTCCTGGTGGTTCATCCGGTGGTTCTGCAGCTGCAGTTGCTAGTGGTCAAGTTGTTACTGCTCTTGGTTCAGATACTGGTGGTTCTATTCGTCAACCATCTGCATTTAATGGTATTTTCGGAATTAAGCCAACTTATGGTCGTGTATCACGTTGGGGCTTGATTGCCTTCAGTTCATCACTTGATCAAATCGGTGTTATGAGCAAGCGTGTAAAAGACTCAGCTGAAGTTCTTAATGTCATTGCTGGTGCTGACGAACATGATTCTACTGTTTCTACTCGTGAAGTACCTGACTTTACCAAGTTTATCGGTCAAGATGTCAAAAGCCTTCGCGTTGCTGTACCAAAGGAATACATGGATGCTGTTGATGGTGATATGCGTGAAGCTATTCAAAAGCAAATCGATCTTTTAAAGGAAAATGGTGCAATCATCACCGAAGTTTCATTGCCACATACTAAGTATGTAGTTCCAACCTACTACATCATTGCTTCAAGTGAAGCTTCTTCAAACCTTCAAAGATATGATGGTATTCGTTATGGCTACCGTGCTAAGGACACTAAGAACTTGCTTGACGTTTATGTAAAATCACGTTCAGAAGGTTTCGGTACAGAAGTTAAGCGCCGGATCATGTTAGGTTCATTTGCTCTTTCAGCTGGTTCATACGATAAGTTCTTCAGACAAGCTGCTAAGGTTAGAACTTTGATCTGCAACGACTTTGATAATATTTTTGAAAACAATGATGTCATTGTAGGGCCTGTAACCACTACTCCAGCATTTGGTATTGGTGAAGAAGTTTCAGACCCAGTTAAGATGTACAACAATGATATCTTGACTATTTCTGCAAACTTAGCAGGTATTCCTGCAGCTAGTGTTCCAGCTGGTTTAGTTGATGGTATGCCTGTCGGCTTACAAATTATGGCTAAGCGTTTTGATGAAGGCAATGTCTTCAAGACTGCTGACTTTGTTGAACGCAACAACAAGTTTTATGAAAAAACACCAACTGGAATGGAGGATTAATTGAATGAATTTTAAATCGACTATCGGACTAGAAGTCCACTTCGAATTAAAGACCAAGAGTAAGATTTTCTCACCTTCACCAGTAACTTATGGTGCCAAGCCTAACACCGAAACTAACGTTATCGATTGGGCTATGCCTGGTGTCTTACCAATGGTTAACAAGAATGTTTACCGGTTAGGAATTATGGTAGCATCGGCAACTCACGCTCACATTTTGCCAACTACTCACTTTGACCGTAAGAACTACTTCTACCCAGATAACCCAAAGGCTTACCAGATTACTCAGTTCTTCCAACCACTTGCTCGTGACGGCTACATTGAAGTAGAAGTTCACGGAAAGAAGAAGCGGATTGGTATTCACGAAATGCACATCGAAGAGGATGCCGGTAAGATCACTCACGGTACTAATGGATTTTCATATGTTGACTTGAACCGTCAAGGTGTTCCACTTCTTGAAGTTGTTTCTGAACCAGACATGACTGATCCAGATGAAGCATATGCATACCTTAAAAAATTACGTAAGATTGTCCAGTTTACTGGTGCATCTGACGTTAAGATGGAAGAAGGTTCAATGCGTGTCGACACCAACATTTCCATTCGTCCAGCTGGACAAAAGGAACTTGGTACCAAGGTCGAAATGAAGAACTTGAACTCATTTGATCACGTTCGTCGTTCTCTTGCATACGAAGAAAAGCGTCAAGAACAAGTTCTTCTGTCAGGTGGTCACGTTCAACTTTCAACTCGTCGTTTTGATGAAGCAACAGGCAAGACTGTTTTGGAACGTGTTAAGGAAGGTGCTTCTGATTACCGTTACTTCCCAGAACCTGATATTGCTCCTGATCATATTAGTCAAGACTGGATTGACGAAATCGCTAAAGAATTGCCTAAGTCAGCCTTTGAACGCTACGATGACTACGTTAACAAGTTTGGCATTAAGCCTTATGATGCTCACGTTTTGCTTCAAACCAAGGAAAGCTCAGACTTCTTCGATGCTGCTGTAGCTGCTGGCGCAGATCCAACTATGGCTGCAAACTGGATGAACACGCAAGTTAACGGTTATTTGAATGATAACCGCGTAACTTTGGCTGATATTAAGTTGACGCCAGAAAACTTGGCAGCAATGATCAAATTGATCAAAGATGGTACTATTTCATCCAAGATTGCCAAGAAAGTCTTTGCTGAAACTGTTAAGAACGGTACTGATCCTAAGAAGTATGTTGAAGAAAAAGGCATGGTTCAATTATCAGACCTTTCGGTTTTGGAACCAATGGTTAAGAAGGTTGTTGATGATAACCCACAATCTGTTGAAGACTTCAAGAATGGTAAGGACCGTGCAATTGGATTCTTAGTTGGTCAAATCATGAAGCAAACTCGTGGTAAGGCTAACCCAAAGGTTGTTAACAAGCTTTTGAACAAAGAATTAGCAAGTCGTTAATTTAATTCTAGAAAAAAAGGTAGTAATTATGACTAGTAAAGCAAGATTAATTTATAATCCTGTCTCCGGTCGCAAGCAAATGCCAAAAAATGTGGCCGATATTTTGGATGTTCTCGAACAGGCTGGTTATGAAGCTAGTGCTTTTAGAACCACGCCAGAAAAAATGAGTGCCCAAAATGAAGCTACACGTGCTGCCAAAGAAGGTTTTGACCTGATTGTGGCTGCTGGTGGCGACGGTACAATTAATGAAGTAGTAAACGGAATCGCTTTTTTGGAAGATAGACCAAAGATGGCAATTATTCCGGCCGGCACTACTAATGACTACGCTCGAGCACTGGGCATTCCGCGTGATAATATCCCGGATGCTGCTAAGGTCATTTTGAAAAATAAAACGCGCAAAATGGACATTGGCAAGGCATGTTTTAACAAAGAAACGCAATACTTTGTCAATATTGCCGCTAGTGGTTCTTTAACTGAATTGACTTATGGTGTACCTTCAGAAATCAAGTCGGCCTTAGGTTATACGGCATACCTTATTAAGGGTGCAGAAATGCTGCCGCATTTGACCGAGAATGAAATGCGCTTGACCTATGACGATGGCGTTTATGAAGGTAAATTATCAATGTTCTTGCTTGGAATGACCAACTCAATCGGCGGTTTTGAACAGATTATGCCAGATGCCCAATTAAGCGATGGATTATTCCAATTAATCGTTGTCAAGCCATCAGATCCTGGCAATTTGCTGAAATTGATGGCCCTTGCGTTAAATGGCAAGCACGTTGATGATCCGAATATTATTTACACAAAGACTCATAGTTTGAAAACTGAATTAATTGGCAAGAGTGAAGGAAAAGATTTGCCGGTTAACCTTGATGGTGAAATTGGCGGCTATTGCCCAGTAAGCTTTGATAACTTAAAGCAGCACATTGAATTTTATGTTGGTCGCTAAGAGTTAAAAAAATAAGCCTAGTTGAAAAACTAGACTTATTTTTTTGCTTAAATTAAAGCTGATTAACGACGGTCGCCGCCCATACCAAAGATTTGAAGGAAGAACATGAATAAGTTCACGAAATCAAGGTATAGTTGCAAAGCTCCAGCAGTAGCCAAACCTAAAGAATTGGTTTGATCAGCATACTTAGCGTAAATTGTCTTCATTTGTTGAGCATTCCAAGCAGTTAAACCAACAAAGATCAAAACACCGATATAGGCGAAAATGTAAGTGATCATTGGGTTTCTGAGGAACATGTTAACAATAGTTGCTACGATGAAACCAATTAAAGCAGCGATGACATAAGAGCCGATGTTGGCCAAGTCACGTTTAGTGACCGTACCGTAAACTGCCATTGTGATAAAGACTGCAGCGGCTGATACAAAGGCAGTTGCAACTGTAGCACCAGTGTAAGCGGCGCAGATGATCGCAAAAGTCAAACCGTAGGCTACAGCCATGATCATCAGCATTACAAAACTTGCAACTGGATTGCGTGTTGCTCTAAAGCTGATTGCAAAACTAAGAATCAAAGGCAAGAACAAAATAATCCATGCGGAAGCTTTGTTGCTGAAAAGTGCGACAAAGGCTGCCTTAAATACGGTAGTTGATAAAAATGCAGTTAAAGCTGAGACTAAAACAGCTAAAGCCATAATGCTGTAAGTTTTAGTCAAAAAACTATTAACAGCTGAGATGTCCTGAACTTGACGACGTCCAGGATTGTTTGAAAAGTTATCCATAAAAAGATCCTTTCTATTATAGAGATACTCATTAATAAGCTATCACAAAAATAGAAAGGATTAAAGAATAATCTTAAAATTTAATTATTATTTAGTAGGCTTCTTTGACCACTTTAAGCCGATTCCAGTTACACCACTGATAATGGAGAAAACTGGTGACAGTAAACTGAAGAAGGTAAATGGCAAGAATGCTAAAACTGGTACGCCCAAGGTTGAAGCGGCAAATGAACCAGCAACACCCCAAGGAATCAAGTAGTTGATTACACTACCACCGTCTTCAAGCACACGACTTAAAGCTAAAGGCGCAAGACCAATTTTATCGTAGGCAGATTTGAAAGCACGTCCTGGCAAAATTACAGACAAGTATTGTTCACCAACGAAAAGATTGATGCAGATACCAGAAAGAATAGTAACTGTGATTAAACAACCAGGTTTCTTCAAATACTTAACAAGAGGTTCCATCGCACTTTGAACGATGTTGAACTTCATCAGCATTCCGCCCAAAGAAAGAGTTGAGATAATCAAAGCTACAGTGCCCATCATGCTGGAAATACCACCACGGGTTAATAGACTGTTGACGGAGCTGTCGCTTGTTTTAGCAACAAAGCCGTTCATAATTAAATTATTTAGCGCTGTAATTGAAAAATGAGGATTAATGATAAAAATCATAATTACAGTGGCTGCAATATTAATAAATAAAGTAGGAATTGCAGGGATTTTTCTCCAAGCACAGATCAGCATTAAGATAATTGGTACAATTGCCCACCAACTAATTACAAGGTGTTGCTGCAAAATGCTGGATGTACGTTCAATCTTAGTTAAGTCCATTTGACCACTGCTGCCTAGAATCCAGAAGAGAATGAAGGAAACAACGAAAGATGGAATAGTGGACCACATCATATTCTTAATGTGAGCAAACAATTCACTTTCAGCGACTGCTGATGAAAGGTTGGTTGAATCAGAAAGGGGTGACATTTTATCGCCAAAGACCGCACCGGAAATAATTGCACCAGCTACCAAAGCAGGATTGGCATTCATGCTGGCACCAATACCAAAGAGGGCAATTCCAACCGTTGAAATAGTGGTAAAGCCACTTCCGATTGCGACCCCAACGATGGAGCAGACCACAAAGACTGATGGCAGGAAGAATTCGCCGTTAATCAAATGGAAACCTAAAACCATGATTGATGGAATAATTCCGGCTTGAATCCAAAGCCCGATCAAAGCTCCGATTAAAATAAAGATAAAGATAGGGATAATCGCAACGCTAATCCCTTCTTTAATTCCGTTTTGAATATCTTGCCAAGAAAAGCCGCGAATTTTGGCCCAGAAAGTTAATAGCAAGACTGTGAATAAAACTGGTACTTCTGGGGAAAGCCCAAATTTGATAACGGCAGTTTCCAGGATTAAAAGCAAGATTACAAGGATGATAATTGATTCACCAAAAGAAACCTTCTTTTTCATATTTTTCCCTCCAAACAAAAAATTCCGCTGACAATAATGTCAACGGGACGATTAAACAACCGCGGTACCACCCATATTTTAAGGAATAGACCTCAAACTCTATCAGATGATAACGGCTCTGAATATTTCCGAACAACTCGCTTTACGATGTATTTCGCTAATTTCGCCTGTCTGGTTTGCACCTACCACCAGTTCTCTGAACGCTGAACGAAGCAACTACTTGTTTATTTATTGTTGTGCATTATGATAGCAAGATTAAAAAAAGCTGTCAATACTTTTCATCAAAATAATTTTCTCTCGCACTCAATTCGAAAATAAAAATAAGTTATACTAGTAATAGAACGATTTAGGGGTGATATGATGAAAAGAGTCCTGGTATTAGGCTGTCCGGGTAGTGGCAAAAGCACTTTTAGTCGAAAACTAAATCAGAAAACTGCCTTGCCGATCTGCTATCTTGATCGCTTGCTATGGAATAGCGATAAAACAACTGTTTCAAGAGATGTTTTTAATCAACGTCTAGCTAAAGAATTGCAAAAACCAACTTGGATTATGGATGGCAATTATAGTTTTTCTTTAACGATGCGCTTATTGCGATGTGATACCATCTTTTTGTTAGATTATCCAACTGAAGTTTGTTTAAACGGCGTGCGAGCCAGAATAGGCAAGAAACGTCCTGATATGCCTTGGATCGAAGAAAAAGAGGATCCTGAATTTATGAATTATATCCAAACTTTTAAGACCGATAAGTTACCTAAGCTGCGGGCTACTCTTAATCGTTTTCCGAATAAAAATCAGTTTGTTTTTCATTCTCGAGATGAAGCAAATAAATTTTTAGATAGGCTTTAACAGCATTTTATCGGTAAAAGTTTTGTGAAGGAATTGAGCGAGTCAAATGGAAAAAAATCAAATTGTTGAACTAGAAATTACTGACCTTTCTTATGAAGCCATGGGAGTGGCTCATTATGAGGGCTTAACCGTTTTTGTAAATAATGCTTTGCCAGGCGAAACGGTTAAGGCAAAAATTTTGAAAGTTAAAAAGCGTTTTGCTTTTGCCAAAATTGAAAAGATTCTTAAAGAAAGTCCTGATCGAATCAATGTCAAATTGAATCAGTGGGTACAAACTGGTTTGGCCTCTTTAGCGCATATTAAGTACGATAAGCAGCTTGAATTTAAACGCAATCAAGTTGTTAATCTGCTTAAGAAGGCTCACTTAGACGGAGTTAAAGTTAATGAAACTTTGCCTAGTCCTGAACAAACCGGCTACCGCAATAAGGCACAAGTACCAGTTAGAGAAGTTAATGGTCAGCTTGAAATTGGCTTCTTCAGACGGCATTCTCATGATCTGGTTCCTCTGACCAATTTCTTTACAACTGATCCTGAAATTGATCGCGTTTTAGTTGCTACACGTGATATTTTGCGGAAATATGAAGTTCCGGCTTACGATGAAATTCATCACAAAGGTGAAGTGCGTTACCTAGATGTTCGACGCAGCAAGGCTAATGGCAAACTAATGGTGATTCTGGTTTGCCTGCATAAAGATTTTCCACAATTGCCAAAAGTAGCCGCTGAAATCAGTCAAATTCCAGAAATAAGCAGCGTCATTTTGAACTACAATCCCAAGAAGACGAATGTAATTTTGGGCAGAAATGACTATGTTGTTTTGGGCGAAGATCATTTGATTGATAAAATCGGGGATGTTGAATTCTGGATTTCACCAAAGAGCTTCTTCCAAATCAATTCTTTACAGACGCCGCGTTTATATGATTTGGCAATTAAAAAGGCAGATTTAAAGGCAAATGACGTTGTTGTCGATGCTTATTCTGGTATCGGAACTATTGGCTTAAGCGTAGCTAAGCATGTTAAGGCGGTTCGTGGAATGGAAACGATTCGTGAAGCGGTAGAAGATGCTAATGCCAATGCAAAATTGAATGGCATTGAAAATGCCCAATATGTCACTGGCAAGGCAGAAGATGTAATGCCACGCTGGGCTAGTGAAGGACTTAAGACAGACGTGATTTTTGTTGATCCGCCACGAAAAGGATTAACGCCTGAATTTATTAATGCGGCTGCCGCTACTAAGCCGAAGAGGATTGTCTATATTTCATGCAATCCTGCCACACAAATCCGTGATCTGCAGTTGCTCCAAGAAAAGGGCTATCATTTTGATGAAATAAGTCCGGTAGATATGTTCCCGCAGACTCCGCATGTGGAATCTGTTACGGTCCTTGAACGCACAGAAAAATAGACGACAAACCGCGTTATAATGGCATTTATAAGTGATGAAAAGTGTACTAATTCTAATTTTTACGATTGGAATTAGCACACTTTTTCTATTTGAAACTGGTGGGTCGAGTGTTCTATGTCCTATTTCGATAGTCGAGTAGGCGAATGTCCAGTTTGGCAGGTTGTGTTGATTAGGGTAGTGAAAGTAGAGGTGAGCGTTGATATGGTAGCGTTTGTGGTATGTATGAATCGGTCAGTTTGGTACTAAGGATTGAGTTAACAAAAATAATATTGAATTTATGCCAATTCGGTTAAAATATCGAAAATTCGCAGGAGAGTTGTATACTCGACGTATATGACAAAAATTATTCTTTTTAAATACATATAGAATAAACATGATGATTACGAATGAAGGTGCTTTCATGAAAAATAAAATAAGTGATAAGAATATGTTTCAGAATTTTGAGGTAAAGGCCTACTGGTTTCTTAATGACAATCAAAATTCCGGCTCTTCCGGTTTTTTAAAATATAATGCTGGTCAGGATTCTGTATTCGAGATATCACCTGCTTTTTGTGATAAAACTGAACAATTTAATAGTTCATCACCATATGATATTTGTGGGATTTCTGAATATGGAGAAATTATCCGCGGAATTGGATACAGAGTAGGTAGTTCTTTTAATCATCCGGGATTAAGCATTGAAAAGATTCAATTCTTTGATTTAAAATAAAAAACGAAAGATGGCTCGAACCCCCGTCTTCGTTTAAAGAAAGGACCATCTTTCATGGGTTATTCTACCAGAACTGCCCTTGGGATTAAAGATTCCCACTTAGAATTAGATACTGCCCATTTCAAAAATGTGATTGAAAGCCATGATAACCAAGTGGTTGTTCATCTCATTCAGTCTTATCCTTTACGCTGCCCGCGTTGCGGCCAATTAATGCTTAAAAATGGCTTCAAAATAGTTAACGTACTGGGACCAAGTCTACATTACCAACCAACTATTTGGTCGATTCGTAATCAAAAGTATCTTTGTAAACCTTCATCAGCTTGTCCATCAACGATTACGGAGTTGGCTAAGGTCAAGGACATTAAATATCGTCATCACATCAGCCAAGCAATTAAACAACAGGTGATGATACAACTAACTACCAATGAGTCCCAAATTGATATCGCCAAGGAACTGGGAATCTCTGACTGGACTGTTAGACGGGTTATCTTTAACCTGGATCAATTTTTCAAACCAAACTATCATTGGTTACCTCGCCATATTGCCTTTGATGATTTTAAATCTGGTCGCTTTGCACCCAGTGGAATGAGTATGATCCTGATGAACATTGAAAATCATCGTACCATTGATATTATTCTGTCACGACGTAATCGCTACTTGCGTAATTACTTTCTGCGCTACGATCGTGCGGCTCGTCTGGCAGTGCGCACGGTTACGGTTGACCTGTATACGCCTTATCGTCATCTTATTCATGAACTATTTCCCCATGCCATAATTATTGCCGACCACTTTCATGTGGTCGCTCAAGCTTACCGGGCTTTGAATAAAATTCGGGTTAAAGCTATGAACCAAGCTGGCAATGGGAGCCATCAATGGCGGGCACTCAAGCATTTCTGGAAATTAATCCTAACCCCAGCGGGGTTACTCAAATATGATAACTATTGGTCACGTCGTAATTTTGGCTATACTCAGTTGACCGACGTTGAAGTTATTCAACGCTTACTGGCTTTCAATGATGATCTTAAACAAGCTTATCGTTATTATCAGGACCTTATTCTCGCGATCAATCATCGTAGTAAGGATGAACTCAATCATTTACTCGCGATTAAATGGACCCAGCTTCCCCAATCACTTCAAAAAGTTCAACGGACTCTCCGGAGGCATCGTAAAGAGATTATCACCAGCTTTAAATATGGTGACTACACGAATGGTCCAGTCGAAGGAACTAACAATAAGATCAAAGTTATTAAACGAACTGCTTATGGCTTTCGTAACTTCTTTAATTTTCGGGCTCGAATCCTGCTTGCCCTTCCTAACTCATACTTTGCCATCAACTGGAAGAATAAAAGAACAGCTCATGTCCAATCTCAGACACGAGCTGTTTGAAAAGTTATTCAAATTTTTCTATCAGTACTTCTTGACGAAGAGCCATAAAAAAGAACTACTCCATCAAAAGCAGTTCTTCATAATATTAGACAAATTATTGTGGAACAACATTAGTTGCTTTAGGTCCTCGATCGCCTTGTTCAACATCGTAACTAACTTTTTGCCCTTCCTCAAGAGTCTTAAAACCGTCAGTTTTAATTGATGAAACGTGTACGAATACATCTTTACCATCTGAACCAGTGATAAACCCAAAGCCCTTATTAGCATTAAACCATTTTACAGTACCTTTTTGCATATATATATATCCTCCTAGGAATCAAACCAAAGTAACAAAATTGAATTAACATTTAAGAAAATAATAGATAGCAAAGATGAATGAATAATAGATAGCAAAGATGAATGATACTTATAACTTCCGTACATGTCAATTTAATTAACTTTAACACTTTAATTCGCTGTATGCAACCCTAAATAATTCAAGCGCACAGTTTTTCATATGACTATAATGATGTCCAATCGGAGTTGCTCAGTGTGATAAATAATTGGGTAAGTTCCTCAAAAGAGTTACAGTTACTGGTGGATGACTATTTGTTAACGGTTAACTACAGGTCGGTAATTGAAAATGATCTTGTCAATTATACGCAAGGCATTGAATCGTATTTTAGAAATGAACGTCTTACTTTGAGGGATAAAATAAACAAATTTATTGAGGAATTGCCTGAATCCTATAGAGAGCTATTATCTGAACACGTTGGAAATACAGATGATTGGATTGGAAAGCTTGTAAGCACAAGGGTATTCCTAACACACGGAGATAGAGAAAATATGGCGGTATCTAATCCTTATAAGTTAGTGCATTTGATTGCCTCGGGCCGGGTGCCGAAGACCGTCATTATTTTCTTTTTCATTATTAATTCAACCCTTCCATTGCCGCAATCGTGGTTAGTGTGGCGTCATAGTAATTATCCTTTGGCAATGGCTTGCTAAAGATAAATTTCTGACTTGAAAATAGGTTGTCATACCCGTGGTTTCGGTTGCGACTCACTGCTAAAAAGATCGGGGCACTAAAGCTGGCTGATTGGTGATGATTCAGCTTCTTCCCGGTCAGTGTGTAGCCTGCTGTTACGTATGATACGTATGAGCGTCGGCTGAAGAACTTCATCATGCGGGTCAATGTCTTCTGTGCCCGGGGATCTTTGCTGTTCGCAAGCATCATCGGTACCCGGCAGGCGTTGGCGAAATAGTTGCCATCGTTCTTGCTGGCCATTGTCCACGGTTTGACGGGCTTGGCACTGTCCGCAGTTACCCAAGCAAAGTCGGGAACTAGTCCGGTGCGGTGCTGAGCACTGAGGTCCGCAAGGTGATCGAGCATCCCATCCTTTACGATTCGCCACCGTTGGTCGTGGCTGGACTGATAGAAAGTGTCAAAAAAGGTCGGGGCCACGTCTGACGTCCGCATCAAGCGGTAGTACTTTGACTTGCTCGTCGCCCAATCACCCACCGTCAGCGATCTGGTATGCGGGTTATACTCATAGGCCAGAATATCGTTCGTCAGGTGCCGTTCTAAATTCCGGTAGTAGCCAGCCCGCTTTGGCCAAACCCGAGCTGCCTGGTGGAGGGCCATGGCGATGAAGAGGTCCCCGTCGGTCGCACTGTTGATATCACTAGCCCAGTGACCATTCTTTTGGTACTGGCGCCATTGCATCAGGTAGGTTGGCGTCTGGTGGTGATTGCCGACATAATCCCGGTGGGCAAGGTAATAGTTCAGCAACTGGTCGAAGTCACGTGATTTTGTCCAACCATGTTGACCAGCCGCGGCAGTAATGTAGAGCCCATATCCCTGCCCCTCGGAAAGGGCAACGGGTTCGGCACGATTGTTGCTGGTATTAACAAAGGCCCGGTTAGCGGATTGCTTGATGATGTATGTTTCTCGCCAACGCCGGTAACTCTCAGCCTGAATATGATAAGGGCTCTCAATTCGAATAACAATGAGGGTGGCGGTATAGATAATTGCTATCAGCGCCGTCAGAAACCATGTAAATTTAGATAATCGCATAACTTTTCCTTTCCACTAGTCATTAAAGCGCTTGGTCTTAATCCAAACGTTACCATTGCGTCCCAGCAGGGCATCTAGGCAGACCGAAGTCACGGCATGGATGGAAATCACAATAAAGAGCTGCGAATAGGTAAAATACGAGGCCAGTGCCAGCCAGATCTGGCGAGTCGTGGCCTGACCAAATTGGGTGGCCATTGCGACTGATATCTGAAGAATATACAGGATAATCATCAGAAGCCAGTTCAGTAATAATACCTGCATAATTAAAATATTACTCTCGCCAAAAGTAAACGGAATTACTAGGTACGGGTTGAAGAACCGGGCAATAATAAAGCCGACGTTGGCGAGAAAGATAATATCAGATAGGACAATGGCAGCGTTAAACCAGAAGAAGGTGCAGGAGTAGTAGAAGGTTTCGAGCTTAACCCGCCAGTTGCTGTGATCGAACAGGTGGCGGAAGTTATGAATGACCACTTGGTAGTTGCCCTTCGCCCATCGCAACCGTTGGACATAATAGTCATGCAGCCGTTCCGGCTCCTGCTGAAAGGCCTCGGAATTGTAGGCGAGGGCGATCAGTTTCCCAGTCTGCATGATCTTGAACGAAATGTCGGTATCCTCGGTCAAGGCTCCATTGCGCCAGCCGCCAATCTCCTGGACAAACTGGCGCTGAATGATGAAGTTCGTGCCGGGGATGCGGCCAATCCGGAACAGGTGCCAGATACCACAGTGCTGGATCCGCTGGGTAATGACAATCTCTTGGTTAATGCACTTAGTCAGGAAATTCTGTTGCGCATTGCGGGTCTTGTTCCGCCCAAAGACGGCAACGTAGCGTTCCGGATTTTCCAGTGCCTTCCGCACCAGGAAATAGAGGGCATTGGTTTCTGGCATTGCATCGGCATCGTAGACCCCAATGTAGTCGCCATGAGCTATTTTAAGGGCATCGTTAAGAACCCCAGCCTTGGCGCCGGATCCGGTCCGTTCAATAATTTTAACATTGCGACTGCGATAGCGCGGATCAGCAAGCACCCGCCGCATCTCATCAACCGTCTTATCCGCACAGTTATCCGCATAGAGGAGCAGTTCCACCCGGTCTGCCGGGTAGTTCATATCAAGGATTGCCCGCGTAGTTTGGGCGATCACGACCTCCTCGTTATGGGCGGGGACGACGATCGTGATCATCGGGTAGCGCGGCAGTGGGGTAATTTTAATCACCTTGGTACTGTGTTTGAGCCAGAAATCAATAGCCCCGCTCAGGGTAAAGATCTGCATGAAGAGGCAAATCCAGATGGAGGCCAAAGTGATAATCATCAGTATCTCTTGAACCACTAGTCATCATCCCCCTTTGCGTAGTGCTGTTTGTCGTAGTGAAGCCATGTTTTCTCAACCCGCGAGTAAATTGTACACTGGAGAACGAAGAGAATCATGACAAGGATGAAGAAAATAAGGGTAATCCCCATTGCCAACCAGAAAAACCAATTAACCATTTGCATTATCCTCCTTCATATATTCCACTATCAGGTCCGCTTCCATATCGCGGTTGAGATGGCGTATGATCTCCTTAAGCTCCGGAAACTTGGCAGCATTGTCTTTATTAATGTACTTGGTACCCCACTTAAACTGCGGTGTTGCCTGACCGATCTTTAGTTTCTGCAGACTTTGACGCGTCAGAGCATTCCGGTGATCATAGGTCTGCTTGGTCAGGTTGAACGAGATAATCAGAAATGTTCCGTGGCCAATATAGTAAAGCGCTTCGGAGGGAAGCCGGTCATCCTTCAGGACCTTAGCAATTTTCCGCAGCATCTCGTTATATGCACGCTTATGAAACTGCCGGATCTGTCGATTGTGTGACAAATGGATTGCGGTGATATTAAGCCACTGACTATCACACTGATCCTCCATGACAAACCGCAGAGCCTTTTTGTAAATCTTCTGAGCGTTGTACTTTGTATGCAATTTAGTGATCTGGTCATAGTGTTCCACATAACTATTGATCTCAGAGCAATTACGATCAATCCCTACCCAAGCAGAAAGGATTGACCGGCTGAGCGTAGTCAGGCTGGCACAGACTGGGAAGGCCAACAGCAGACCGATCTTGATTGGAATCGTCATCACAACGTAACCCATCATCAGGATTGCAATCCCGATGGTTGACAGGCCGATAATCAGCCAACTCAATAAGATGTTGGAAATCAGCGTCCCAGCTGCGTTTCCCAAAAGAACCAGGATCAGTATAGCTGTCGCCACGGTGGTTGAGTAATTTCCTGCCCACCACATTAAAACTGCAATTAGGGCCCCCCTCAGGAAAAGGGTAGTCAGGCCGAATCCAACTATATGTCGTCGTATCAATTTCAAAATCTCCTTTGCTATATTTCGAAGGTATGGATAAATATATCCATAACGCGTGGTGCTAGTTAAATCGTTTTAGTTAATAAAAAAGTCCAATCGGACTAGACTCAAGTTGTAGTATTCAATAGAAAAGAGTCTGATCTGATTGAACTGCCTTAAGCTTAAGCGTTTTAGCCACCATTTACAAGTTAGTTTTAAAGATTTAGTGATAATTTGTCGGCACTGGTATCGTTTGTATGCACCGGCTGAGTTTACTCATCGGCGAAATATTGATCAAATTAAAACTACGGACAGTCTGATTTTGGCTTTACTTATCTGGCAAGCTAAGACAGGAATTGAATCACAAAGAAGATTCTGTGAATGTTTCAATTGTTTATCACACTCACGTTTTAATCGACGTTCACGTCAGCTATTGCAATTGATTTATCAGATACGGCAAGAAATGAATAAAAAGGTTGACCTGAATGGACAGTTCTTGATCATTGACAGCTTTCCGGTACCTGTTTGCCAACCAATTCGCAACTATCGTGCTAAAATTTTTCGCGGTTATGCCAACATTGGTTATAAGGCCACCAAGAAAATTTACTTTTATGGTTTCAAAGTTCATGCCATTGTTAGCGATGACGGTTACATTCTTGATTATGTCGTAACAAAAGCATCAGTTCATGATGCCAGGGAGACAGTTGAACTGATGAAAAATACCCATCCATCTAATTACTATCTTCTTGGCGACGAAGGCTATTTAGGCAAAGAACTGCATCAACAGCTAAAACAAATGGGTTATGAACTTTGGACACCATATCGTAAAAATATGACAGGAGCTAAAAAGCACAATGATCATCAATTGATGGCTATTCGCAGAACAATTGAAAGCGACTTTTCGCTTCTGACCTATTACAATGCCGAGAACAATCGAGCACGTAGTCTGATAGGCTTTCAAAGCCGGTTAGAAATTGCAATTTTAGCTTATAATTTGGCTTATTGTCTAGAACGATTTAACTAGCACCACGCGTATCCATAATATAATTATACAACTGAAACTTGAAAGCACGAAAATAGACTGGAGCTCTGATGAGCTCTGGGCTTTTCGTACCTAAATTTGTTTTAAAACACTTTTGAAAGGATGTAAATTGGAGGATCAAATAATGACGAAGCACAGTTATGACAAGGAATTTAAGGAACAAGCAGTTCAGTATTACTTAGATAACAAGGATCACATGACCGTGAATGAGATGAGCAAGAATCTAGGTATCGGAGCTAGTACATTGCATAAATGGATTAAGCTGTTTACTGGGACTGGGGAGTTTGGCCGTGGATCTGGTAATTTTGCCAGCGATAAGGACAAGGAGACTGCACGACTAAAGCGTCAACTTCGTGACGCTGAAGGAGCGATCGAAGTGTTAAAAAAATCAATCGGGATTCTGAGCAAGTAACTACCGAAAAGGTATAACGAGAAATGGACGTTCAGCACGCTTCGGAATCCCACCCTTCTATCAATGGTATGTGTAATTATGTTGGAATCTCAAGAAGCGGTTACTATCAACGAGAAATACGTCGTAATCATCAATCACCGCGAAAGCTTCGGAAGAAGTTTATTCAAGGTGAAATTAAAGCAATTTGGCTCAAAAGCCTTTGTATTTACGGTGCCGGCAAAATCACCCAAGAACTTCGCTCAAAAGGATATATTCCTCATGACT